>JBFLXS010000097.1 GCA_040755795.1 bacterium
GATAACCGATAACTTTCTAAACATAGCAAAGCAAACTTAACAAAGCAATAGGTTGTTCACCACCTTATTTTCCTTCCTTTGCGTCCTTTGCGAAATCTTCCTTTGCGCTCTTTGCGGTTAAATCTTTGTAACCGTTCACCGCACAGACACAGAGACGCAGAGAAGAAAATTAAAATCTATGGACGATACGCTTAATCCCATCCTTGAGGATATATATTTCGTAACATTTTAGCCATCTGAAGTGAAATTCAGGTAATCAGTTATCGGTGATCAGGTTATCGGTAAAGGGAAAAGATCAATTGGTTGTTACCGATTACCTGATTACCGATTACCTTGCACTTCATTTGGGTAAATAGTTACTATATTTCAATGGCTGCACCAATAATCTTTTCTGTTATCTGATTTATTTCCATATCTTCTCTGTAAACTCTTGCGTCTCTGCGGTAAATTACCACCTGAACGGTTACGAAAATCCGAAATCGAAAGTCTAAAATGATGATGGAAAAACATATTTTATCTATTAGCGAATTGACTAAAAACATAAAAAGTATCCTTGAAGGTAATTTCCCGAATGTCTGGGTAGAGGGTGAGGTCTCAAATTTAACAATTCCTACTTCAGGTCATATGTATTTTACCTTAAAAGATGCAAATTCCCAGATAAAAGCTGTGATGTTTCGTAGTCGGCTTGCTTTTTTACAACATAGAGTAGAAGATGGGATGAAAGTGATTGTGCGAGGAATGATTAGTGTCTATGAAAAAAGGGGTGAATACCAGATATTGGTTGATGAACTCCAGCCTGCGGGCATAGGTTCCCTTTATGTCGCATTAGAAGAATTAAAACAACGATTAAAAAAGGAAGGATTATTTGACCCAGCACATAAAAAAAACATACCACTTATTCCTCAACAAGTTGGCATCGTCACTTCTCTTACCGGTGCGGCAATTAGAGATATTTTAAATATAATCGGTCGACGATTTTATAATATTGAATTACTCATATTTCCAGTCAGGGTTCAGGGTAAAGAGGCACCAGAGGAAATTTGTCAGGCGATTAAAGAATTTAATAAAATGGCAAAAAAGCCTGATGTTCTTATTATTGGTCGTGGTGGCGGCTCGATTGAAGATTTGTGGGCATTTAATGATGAAAACCTTGCCAGAACTATCTTTAATTCGCAAATCCCAATTATCTCTGCGGTTGGTCATGAAACAGATTTTACCATTGCCGATTTTGTTGCAGATTTACGTGCCCCTACGCCTTCTGCGGCGGCAGAGTTAGTAGTTAAAAATAAGGAGGAATTAATCCAGACATTAAATTCACTTTTAATTCGCCTCAAAAATACGGTTAAATCTCAATTATCTCAGTTTTTAATTAGATTACAAAGATGCCAGCACTCCCCGGTATTCAAACATCCATATCAAACTATCCTGCAATTTCAACAAAGGGTAGATGATGCCACAAACACCCTTTTACTTCTTACTTCACACCTCCTGGAGCAAAAACAGGCAAAATTGCAAAACTTTACGGATAGACTTACGATTTTATCACCATTTGCCATCCTGTCTTTGGGCTATAGCATTACCTCTAATCTGCTTACTGGCGAGGTAATCAAAGATGTCTGTCAGGTTAATGTTGATGATGATTTAAAAATCAGAGTTCATCAGGGAGAAATGATAGCTAAGGTAACTAAAAAAAGTAGAGAGTAGAGAGTAGAAAGTAAAGAAAACATTACTCCTCATGCCTATCTCCTTACCTTCTATCTCCTACCACTATTTTCATCGTCCTTTGTGTCCCGTGGGGGCATGAGCGTTTCTTCTGAAAATCGGGATTCGGAACTCGGGACTCGGGATTCGGGAAGAAAGAAACTCTCAGCAATTCCCCCTTAATAAAGGGGGTTAGGGGGTTGTCCTTCTCCCATTTTCATTGCCCTTTGTGAGCCCTGGCTCATGTCCGTTTCTTCTAAAAATAGCCTTTGGAGTGCGAAAGATTGCTTTTGCTTTATCCGAAAGCGGTAGCAAGATACCGCCGCACTCCATACCAGGAATTTTCGGTCTGCCTCTTGACAAATTAGAGTAATTATGCTATCTTAATTAAGAAAAATATGAAAAAGATATTTTTTCTAAGCGGGATTTTATGTGGTGTTATCGTTGGTGTCTTAATCTTTGGTAGTTTTAAGAATGATGTGGAATTTTATCACTCCCCATTTTTCCTCCTGCTTTTAGTTTGTGCCGCAGGAATTATCCTTACCTGTCTTATTTTGAGAAAAAAAGTCTCCCTGACTTCCTGGCTGATTCATTCAGGTTTCCTGGTGATTCTAACTGGGGCATTAATTACCCTTCTCTTTGGCTATCGCCAGGTGATAGAGATAAGAGAAGGAGAAAAACAGGGACTACCTGAGACGAATTTGATAATAAGGTTGGATGACTTTGACCTTAAGTTTTATGATGATGGGCAAACACCAAGAGAATTTAAAAGCACCATTTCTATATTTTTAAATAACCAATTAGTCAAAAAAGGGGAAAGTTTGGTTAACCATCCTCTTTCCTTCAACGGATTTAACTTTTACCAGCAAGGCTATGAACTGTCTGATGTCCGTTTAAAGATTGTTTCTCCGCGGGGAAAAATAGTCTTTAAGGGAATAGGGGATGAGGTTATTGAGGAAGAAAGTGGTCTCACTTTTAAACTGATTGATTTCTTGCCTGATTTTGCTATCGACAGTGATGGTAGAACATTTTCCAGGTCTGCGGAATTTAAGAACCCTGCCGTGAAAATTGCCGCTTACAAAGGCGATACGCTAAAAGAAAATGGATGGCTATTTCTCAAACACAAGGATTTTCATCATCGGCAAGGGAAAATATTATCTCATCTTGACTTTGAAGAGATGGTGGTCGAGAAATATTGGAGTAGTCTTGAGGTGGTTAAAGACCCTGGAGCAAAGATAGCCATTCTGGGTTCATTTCTTATCCTTTTGGGGCTGATAAGGAGGTTTTACTTTGCCAGATAAAATCTTATTTGGAGTCGTTGTCATTGTTTATCTTTTATCCGTAATTCCTAATTTCAAGCAGAAAGGCAGGATAATTCTTATCTCTGCAGGGCTTATTATCCAGACACTCGGGTTGGTTATTTTAAGCATTAACGCAGGTCATCCACCATTTACCAATCTCTACGAATCCTTGCTTTTTTTAAGCTGGCTGATACCCATAATCTGGTTAGTTGGGCTTAAATGGTTTCAATGGGTTAATCTTGGTGTCTGGACAACACTTTTATCCGCGGCTGGAATAATCACCAGTTTAACCTTTACCTGGCAGACAAAACCACTTATGCCCGCCCTTCAAAGCCCCTGGCTACATATTCATGTCAGTAGTTGTTTTCTGGCTTATGCCTTTTTTAGTCTGGCGACTATTTCTGCTATTGTCTCACTTTTTAAGGATAAAGAGAAAAGATTTTCTGAGGTAACGATTTATTTAATTAAATTAGGCTTCCCGTTGCTTAGTTTTGGCATCATCTCCGGTGCTATCTGGGCATATTTTGCCTGGGGGAGATACTGGGGTTGGGACCCAAAAGAGGTCTGGGCCTTAATTACCTGGCTATACTATGCCTTATTCCTTCATCTGAGGTTTATCGGAGTAAGCAAAAAGACTCTTTCCTATTTAGCCATAGTCGGGTTACTTGTTATCCTTTTCACATTTCTTGGGGTCAGTTTCTTAGTTTCCGGTTTGCACTCATATCTTTAATCTATTGACAAATAAAGTAAAATCAATTATACTTATTTCACAATGATTCCAATAGTCTCTATCGTTGGTAGAAAAAATAGTGGTAAGACAACCTTAATTGAAAGCCTGGTGCCAGAATTAAGAAAAAGGGGTTACGCTATTAGCGTAATTAAGCATCACAGCCATATAATTAAACAAGGGGAAGTTGACTGTGAAGGGAAAGATACCTATCGCTATCAACTCGCTGGTGCCCAAACTACTGTTTTAGCCGGGCAGAATAAATTGATGCTCATCCGTGAGTTGAAAAATCCCTGTAGTATCGATGAGATTAGCAGAATGTATCTTTCTGAATTAGACCTTATTTTAACTGAAGGCTATAAACTTGAGGATAAACCGAAGATTGAGGTCTTTCGCCAGGAGATAGTAAAAAAAACTGGTTTGCTCTGTAATCCTGAAAAAGATAATCTCGTGGCGGTAGTAAGTGACTGTCCTTTTAACCTTGAAATACCCTGCTTTGAACTGAATGATTACTCAAAAATAGCTGATTTTCTGAAAGAAGAATTTATAAGAAGGTGAACTACCTATGCTTACAGACAGTTACCATCGTCAGATTAATTACTTGCGTCTTTCTATTACGGATATGTGTAATTTACAGTGTATCTACTGTCAATCATGGAAAGAGATAGGTAAGAAGAGTCATCAGGAGATTTTAAGATACGAGGAGATAATCCGACTGGCAGGTTTGATGGCTCAACTTGGCATTAGACGGGTGCGAATTACTGGCGGTGAGCCATTGCTTAAAAAAGATGTGATGTATCTTATTGAGGAACTGGTAAAGTTAGGACTGTTTGAGGAGATATCCCTGACAACCAATGGAACGAATCTATCTCGGTTTGCGGCTCAACTAAAAAACGCGGGGATAGCGAGAATCAATATTAGTTTAGATTCCCTGAACCGTGAGCGGTATCATCAGATTACAGGCAGTGGGAATTTAGATGATGTGCTTCTGGGGATTGAAGAATCCTTAAGGATAGGCTTGAGCCCGCTGAAGATAAATATGGTGGTGATGAAAGGGATTAATGATGATGAGATAGACTCGTTTAGCAGATTGACTCTGGATAGACCTGTTTATGTTAGATTCATTGAGTTTATGCCGATTGGTCATCAAAAGATTTTATGGGAAGAACGATATTTACCCACCACTGTTTTAAAAGAAAGGTTGAGTGCACACTTTAATCTGATGGCGACGGATGGTCTTGTTGGTAATGGACCTGCAGAATATTATCAGATAAAAGGGGCAATGGGGAAAGTTGGTTTTATCTCCCCGATTAGTAATCATTTCTGCTCAAGGTGCAATCGCATACGGCTCACCCCGGATGGTCATTTACGGCTTTGTCTGGGACAGGAAGACGAAATTAACCTGAAAGTCCCTATGCGAGCCGGAGCATCAGATGAGGAATTGAAAGGGCTTATCCTTCAAGGAATAAGACAGAAACCCGGCGGACATCAATTCAAGTTAAAGAAGATTACTGGCCGTCAGATGGCGGTTATTGGAGGATGATTTCAATTGCGGATTGTGGATTGAAAGAAACTGGTAAGCGTTCAGCCACAGAGGCACAGAGTTCACAGAGAATTAAGGGAATTAGCCAGAAATGCACACGAATTAACCTCTGACATCCCATAAATGTAGTGCGAACCTTTAGATTCGCCTTTTGGCTTGCCAGAAGTGAGGCTACAGCCTCGCACTCCAAATCTCTTTGTATTTGTGTTCATTCGTGGTTATATATTCCCTCTGTGTTCTCTGTGACTCTGTGGCTATTAATCGGTGAATTTAATTTGTAAATGGAGCGGATTTAATGATTGGTCAGGTAGTTTCAGTTAATATCAGCAAAAACAAAGGTGAACGGAAAAAACCCGTTAGTCGAGCCTGGCAACTGATAAAGGATTGTGGACTCAAAGATGATGGGCATGTCAATATCAGTCCTGATATTAAAAATGAGGTATCCCATCGCCAGGTAAGCCTATTAGCCCTTGAATCGATTGAAAAGATGAAACAGATGGGGCTTGCGGTCGGTCCAGGAGATTTTGCAGAGAATATCACTACCAGTGGAATTGATTTACTTTTGCTAAAAATAGGAAACCAACTTAAAATAGGCTCTGATGTGCTTTTGAGAATAAGTCAGATTGGGAAAGTCTGTCATGATAGATGTGCCATTTATTATCAAGCAGGCGATTGCGTCATGCCAAAAGAAGGGATATTTGCCGAGGTAATATCTGGCGGCAAGATTAAAGCCGGGGATAAGATTATCCTCATCAACTCATAACCGTTCACCATATCAGGTAGTGTAAGAAAAGGAAAAACGCTCATGAGTCTGCGAAAGCACGGACGCAAACTAATTCGCTAATCTCTAATTCACTAATTCGCTATTTTCAGGGGAAACGCTCATGAATCTGCGACTCACAAAGGACGATGAAAATAGTGGTAGGAGATAGAAGGTGGGAGGTAAGGAGATAGGCGTGAGGAGTGATGTTTTCTTTACTTTCTACTTTCTACTCTCTACTTTCTACTTCCTATTTTCAGGGGAAATATTGGAGCGTGAAGGTTTTATGACACATAAGGCATTAGCCCTCTTATCCGGGGGATTGGATAGCACCATCGCCATAGAGATAATACTCAAGATGGGAATAGAGGTTGAGGCGATTAACTTTATTAGCCCATTTTGGCGATGGAATCAAATTAAAGATTATTCGCATTCTGCAGAAATCGTAACCGAGAAATGTGGGATGAAATTAAAGGTATTTGAACTCGGCAAAGAATATCTGGAGATGCTTAAAAATCCTAAGTATGGCTACGGGAAAAATATAAACCCCTGCATTGATTGCCGAATTCTAATGCTTAAAAAGGCAAAAGAATATATGACCATATCAGAAGCATCCTTTATCGTTACTGGCGAGGTCCTTGGGCAAAGACCTATGTCCCAATATCGAAGGGCAATGGAGATAATTGACCGCGAAAGTGGGCTTGAGGGATTGGTATTACGGCCTTTATCTGCAAAATTGCTCAAACCAACCTTACCTGAAGAAAAAGGCTGGGTAGATAGAGAAAAACTCCTTAGTATTTCCGGTCGTTCAAGAAAACCTCAAATTCAGCTGGCAAAAGAGCTACAGATAAATGATTATCCATCTCCCGCAGGTGGTTGTCTCTTAACAGACCCAGAATTTGCAAAAAAGATGAAGGATTTACTTACTCATACCGATGCCCCGAGCTTGATTGATATTGAGTTTTTGAAGATTGGCAGACATTTTAGACTATCAGAAGAATTAAAGGTAGTTGTTGGAAGAAATGAGGAGGAGAATGAAAGGCTTCTTGAATTGGGTAAGGATGATGTCCAGGTTATGGTTGTCAATTATAAAGGTCCTGTTGTCATCTGCCGGGGACAAATTGAGCCAGATAACTTGCTAAAAGCGGCGGCTATCTGTGCGAGATATTCGGATGATAAAGGCAAAAGTGGAATCAGAGTTATTTGGGACTCACATAAAGAGGAAATCCTAAATGTCTGCCCAATAGATGAGGTAGAGATTGAAGGACTGAGAATCTAAACACCTATTGTCGTGTTGAACAAATAACGCACGAAATTTGATTCTGGTAACTGGTGATTGGTAACTGGTAATTAAATACCGTTCGGCTGAGCTCATGACGAAACTATTTAACCAATTACCAGTTACCAATTATCCGTTTGCAGGTTACAAAACCTGATGATACCCCGTGCAAAACTTACTCAACACGACACTAGGGTTAGGAGGGCGGTTTGGTTTAGGGGTTATGAAGCCTGTCCTGGCGCCAGGCCAGGGTTAGTCTTTTTGCATAACCATCCTGAGCTAACTCCTGAGCCTGTCAGAGCCTGCCCCTGAAATGAATTCAGGGCAAGCTCTGATGAAAATCAGGGAGCAGGCTTCCATACCAACTTCATAACCATAACCTTTTGCCCAATTATCCAGGGAATTTATAATCCTTCTTTATCTCCTTATTCCCCTTCGGACATTTTTAAGGTAAGGGAAGAATAATAATCTTAAACCTAACCTGCACAGGTCGAAAAAATTTATAATGCAGTAAAATAAAAACCGCTAATAGGCAGTATAATACCATGATGTTATTTTTCAGTATTTTCTAATTTTGATATTAAAATTTTTCTTGACAGGATATTTTATTTATGCTACGCTATAAATAACCTAACTTATAATGCAGTAAAATAAAAACTGCCAATAGGCAGTATAATCTAAGGTTAGAATAAAAAAATAATCACACAAAGTCACAAAGGAATTGAATAAAAAGAATAAATCTTTGTGTGCTTTGAGGCTTTGTGTGAGGATATAAAAGAGAAATTCTAACCATTCGCTGCACCTGACTGCGAGGGGCTGTGGCGTGATTGAGATAGTTTTGTAATTTCCCAGAGTTTTATCTTGCTTACAAAGTTTAGTGGTAATTCCCCCCTCGCAGCAGGTGAGCTCAATCGTTAGGCCACCTGAATGAAATTAGAAGATGAGGGTAAAATCCCTGGGAAGGAGTATAGATAATGATTGCCGAAAGAATTCAAGAAGATGTGCAGAGACTACCTAATTTTCTACAAGCAGAAGTACTGGATTTCATTGAATATCTTCTTCTCAAAGCCGAACGCGAAACTCTTCGCCACGAAGAAAAGAAGTGGGCAACTTCGTCTCTTGCCTTTGCGATGCGTGGTATGGAAGATGAAGATACGCCAGTATATACTACTGCGGACTTGAGGATGGTGTTTTCATGAAAAAGGGAGGACAGATTGTTTTATTTCGGTTTCCACAAACGGATTTAGTAGGAGGCAAACTTCGCCCTGCGCTTCTGCTGAGTAGGCTCCCAGGAGAATATGATGATTGGTTGATATGTATGATTTCATCGCAGACACGGCATTATATCCCAGACTTTGACGAATTTGTCATGGAAGAAGATTCTGACTTTGCAATAAGTGGATTGAAAGTGTTTAGTGTCATTCGAATTGGGCGTTTGGCAGTGGTAGAAAGCGAGATTTTTCTTGGTACTATAGGCGAAATAGCTCCGGAGAGATTGGAACGGATCAAAAAACATTTGGCGGATTGGCTAATTAGGAATTAGGGGGGAGATATTAGGGTCAAACCGTGAATGTGGAATGCACACAATAATTCGGTGAGGCAGAGGAAAAGGAAAAGACAGCGTAAGCGTTCAGGTCATTGCAAGATATCTAATAATAATGTCCAATGGGCAATGTCCAATGAAAAATGTAAAATGAAAGGATGGATGAAATGTAAGATAATTGGGGATCAGTTCTTACTGATAGAACACAGAATTGACTTTTAAATTTTTAATTGCTCATTTTACATTTTAGAATTATTTTTTTTAAGTAGCTGAACGCTTACTCCTTTATTCTCTTATCCCCCTTCTTATACTAACCACGATTAACATATTCCTATTTCACAGGTGGAAAAAATTCGACCTATTTCACAGGTCGAAATTTTGTGGTAATTCTCCCCGCCGCACCTGAACTTTACCGTTAGCATTATATTGTGAATTGTGAGTTGAAGAAAAAAGGCTAAGTTATCAGAGAAGAACAAAGAGAGGAGTAAATGCACTATAAGATACGATTTAAACCTCGTGCTATTAAAGATGGAAAAGAAATACCGCATTATGAACTCAAGCGTATATTGGGAAAGATAGAAGAGATGGAAAATGACCTCTATGGAGATATTAAGCACTTGACTAATTATACTCCAGAATATAGACTTAGAGTTGGAGACTACAGAGTGTTGTTTGAAATAGAAGGAGATGAAATAGTGATATATCGCATTAGACATCGAAAGGAAATATATCGCTAAAAGGAGGCAGGTTATGACTAGATTACACCCAAACATATTGGAGAAAGATGGGAACAAAGAATTTGCGATTTTACCTTACGAAGAATTCATTCAGATTCAGGAAGAAATTGCTGATTATGAAGATTTGAAAGAATTGCGTTTGGCAAAAGAAGAAGAAAAATATAGTTCAACAATAAGTCTTGAAGAAGCAAGAAAAGAATTTGGATTGTAGCGTACAAAACAAACTAAAGAAATGCTAACAAATCAATGAAGCGGATTCGCTTCGCTCACCGCTTATTTCAGCGTTAGGCCATAACAACCCTATTTGTAAGAAAATCTAAATAAAATATAGAGCAGAAAGGAGAAATAAACATGGAAACGATTACTTACTCTAAGATTCAAAAGTTAGTTAAACAAATCCCAACAACAAATCTTCAATGTGCATACAGTTTGTTGCTTGAATTGGCTGATAAAGAAACAGATGTCTCATCTCAAATCGATTTTATGCAGCTTCCTTTGAATGAACGGCGTCAACTTATGGCACAACAAGCTGAGAAGATGGTAGCTCACTACGAGCAAACAGCAAACGAACGTCAAAAATGGCAAGCAGGAGATTTTATTTATGAGCATTAATCGTGGTGAGATTTGGTTAGTAAGTCTCGACCCAACCATTGGTGCGGAAATCCGAAAGACTCGTCCAGTTGTTGTTGTCAGTTCTGATTCCGTTGGTATGTTGCCCATTAGGTTGGTTGCTCCACTAACTGAGTGAAAGGACTACTTCGCACAAAATGTCTGGCATGTTAAACTGATGCCAGATAGCATAAACGGATTAACAAAGACATCAGCTGTTGACACCTTACAACTACGTGGTGTTGATACTCAACGATTTGTTCAGAAGCTTGGCATCATTTCCCCAGTAGTTATGAAATCAATTGTCGTAGCGATTGCTGCAGTGATTGAGTATTAGTTGGGTGTATTTTTCGTGCTGGTGGGTGGCCAACATAATCTTAAATCTGATAGTGCTGATGTTTTGTTTATGAATGTGGTATTATCCGTTTTCTGGATAACATCCCAAAGGAGATATTTTACGGTCAAACCGTGAATGTGGAATGCACAATAATTCGGTGAGGCAGAGGAAAAGGAAAAGACAGCGTAAGCGTTCAGGTCATTGCAAGATATCTAATAATAATGTCCAATGGGCAATGTCCAATGAAAAATGTAAAATGAAAGGATGGTTACAAAATATACTTGATGAGGCTGAAGAATTATGCAAGATGATTGGGAAATCAATTCTTACTGCCAGAACACAGAATTGACTTTTAAATTTTTAATTGCTCATTTTACATTTTACAGTTATTTTTTTAAGTAGCTGAACGCTTACAAGACAGCGAATCAGAGCTTTTGTCTAACCCTGCGTTGCAGTTGACGCCGGGGGACTGTGTCGTGATTGAAAGTTTTGTAGTATCTCAAAGGGTAATTGTGCTTACAAAGTTTAGTAGTAATTCTCCCCGCTGCGGGTGAGCTCTATCGTTAGACAACTCTATATAGGAGGTAAAAAAGATGGGAAACGTGATGACTTTCAACAAAGTTTTAGAATCGGCTGATAAATTGTCTCTGGATGAACAAGAGACATTAACGGAAGTTTTGCATCGACGCATAATTGAGCATCGACGTGCAGAATTATCCAAAGAAATTCAGGATGCTCAACAAGAATTCAAAGAAGGTAAGTGCAAACCTGCAACTCCTTCTGAACTTATGAAGGAGATGCTATCTTGAAACGGTTGTTGCTCCGTTCCAATTCTTTCATTCGGGCAGCACGGCGAACAGTTAAGATATATCCTCATATTACCAATGATATTCAAGATACCTTGGGGTTATTATCTGAAAATGCGTTTAATCCTTTGCTAAAAACCCATAAGTTAAAAGGCGATCTTAAAGGTTCGTGGGCATGTAGTGTAAGTTATGAACTGCGGATCATATTCAAATTCGTAGAATACAAAGAGCAAGAAGCAATTCTTTTGGAAACAATAGGGACCCACGAAGAGGTCTATTGAGTTTCATAATTGCCTAATCTAAGGTTAGAGTAACTATTCACCATTCACCATTCACAATTCACAATTTCTTCCCTAAATTTCCTTAATAATGGTGAATGGTGAATTGTCAATTGTGAATTGTGAATTATCACTCTTCACGGTGTCAAGCAAACCTGG
>JBFLXS010000098.1 GCA_040755795.1 bacterium
GATTAAAGGCATGACCAAATTTCTTTTCTGCTTCCTCGACAAGAAATGCAAAGTTGAATTTCCCTCTGAAGGTATCTGCTTCATTTCGGATGTAGCTGAGTTCTTTATCCAACCATTCCTTCACTTCTTTTTTTTTGTAATCTTTAACAATCTTTCTGTCTAATTTATTAAAAAATTTAAGAATTATTTTGGACAAATCCGGGGAAAGGTGCTAAAATAGAGATTATAAAAATTTACGGGGTAAAATGCTGTTGATAAAATTAGAGGCATTCTCTTTGTTTGAAAATATCTCTTTGAAGAAACTGTCATGTGGATTTGATATCTCCATCTTATCTCCTTACCCCAGCTTTGTTTTACCCTGATTCCACTTTCGATGGCTAAAGTATTACTAATTTCAGGGTTATCTTCCTTAGTGTTTGGCTGTGGTTTTAGTGCCTTAGTGCTTTTTTATTGTCTCGCTAACCTTACCACCTTATTTATCTCTTCCTTTGAAAGTCCGGTTATCTTAGTAATCACATCAATATTAAATCCCTCTGAATACATAGCCTTAGCAGCCTCTACTGCTTTCCTGTATTCACCTTGTTGTATCCCTTGCTGTATCCCTTGTTGCATTCCTTGTTGCATTCCTTGTTGCATTCCTTGTTGCATTCCTTGTTGCATTCCTTGTTGCATTCCTTGTTGCATTCCTTGTTGCATTCCTTGTTGCATTCCTTGTTCTATCAATTTCATAGCGGTAGTCATTGTTGCTTCACCCCCTTTCTCGGAAATCTTCTTCACTGCCCCTACTACCTCTTCTACTCCTATCTCGGTGCTACTGTAAATATACCGAATAACCCCTTCCAAAAATTTTAGCCCTTTCTCCTCCTCGTAACACATCTGCCCTATCTCTAAAAAATCCCCGATATGCTCCCGCAATTTCCCCTCATTATATATGCTCTTCATCACTAATAAGGCTATCCTAAGAGTTACATCCAAAAAAACCTGCCCCTTTATCTCCTCATCACTATACCTCGATAAATCTGTCAATAAATAATCAAATTCAGGAATATATCTCTTTAATCCCTCATCTATCCCTCTAAAATATTCAGATAACCCTTTCACTACCCATCGTTCTTTACCGTGATAAAAAATAATAGGTATAACAGGTCTTAAACCCTCTTTCTGTTTGATATTTGTCTCCCATATCTTAAGGATATACCGTAGAAGCTGTAAATGCGGGTATTTGACTGTCTTGCTCTTATGTTCAAATAAAAGCGAAACCTTTACCTTGCTCTTAGCCTTGTAAAGACAATTATAAACTATGTCTGAAAAGTTCTCTTTTAGTTCCTCATCAATGTAAGAGTTATTATCCAATTCCAGGGTTGATAAATCAAGGTTCTTCTTCAGAGCATGGGGTAAAATGCTGTTGATAAAATTAGAGGCATTCTCTTTGTTTGAAAATATCTCTTTGAAGAAACTGTCATGTGGATTTGATATCTCCATCTTATCTCCTTACCCCAGCTTTGTTCTAACTGGTATGATAACACATAACATAAAAGAAGTCAAATTGTTTGTTTTTTTCGGGTGTATGTAAAATTTGTGGGTAACTTTTAACACTTCTATTTTTATCACTTTCCTCCAAAGAGCAAAAGGCAAAACTCGTTTATAGTTTATGGTTTATAGTCTATAGTTTATAATCTATAGTCCTTCAACTATCAACGGTTTTTGGTTTTACGCTTTTAGTTTTAAGTTTTTCAGAGAATTTGCAAATTTGCCAAAGTTCAGTAAAATTATCTCTTTCCTTTCAACGTTAACATAGTTGAAGTCCTTTTTGAAATTTGATTTGTAATTTTGCATTTTGATATTTGATTTAATTTCAGGTTTAAGGCATAAGGACAAACAACCCGTTTCTTTAGGCATTTAGTTTCACACCTTCACCAAACCTTCCACCTGCTACTGCTCCAATTATTTCATAGTCCTGATAGAATTCAAAGAAGTCAAAAAATCTTTTATACCAATCCAGAAAATAGCTCATATCATTTGGTTCAAAGGTTGTTTTTGCCTCTACAACTAAGGCTGTTTTCTTATTCTTTCTTTCACCCACAATGATTATATCTATCTCCCTTGATTCCTCTGAGCCATTTACAGAATAAAAGCCCTTTACCCTGCGACGAATTTCACTTATCTTTATATTCAGAGTCTTTGCCAACCTTATTGTTCTTGGTTCGACAAACCCTTCTACAAACTTGCCCAACCCACCTGTCATTTCTTCTACCATCTTAGAAACATTGGCTATTTTTTTTGATAGTTGAGCATCTGTCTTCTGAAGTTGAGCTGTCTTCTTTTAAGACTCAACCAATTCAACTAAACTTTTCTCTATCCTGTCTAATCTATCATTCTTCATAATAATTATATTATACATCCATAGTTTTAAAAAAGTCAAGTATTTTTTCTGCTTCCTTAAAAATTTCCACTTGTGCGATTAGACTAATTCATCGCAGAGACGCAAAGGAAAAATAAATGTAAAATGTAAAACAGGAAATGAAAAATGGGAAATTTTAGTACTTCGCAAGACTCATTACCTTTCAGCTATAGATTTTCATTGGACATTTCTCATTGGACATTATCCATTTTACATTTCGTCCATAAATTTTAATTTTTTTCTCTGCGTCTCTGCGTCTCTGCGGTAAATGGTTACTTTTATTTTAGTTCAAGGCAATTATTTCCTTTTCTTCACTAACTACTGGTGCGGCATCAACTACTTTATCTCCTTCTTTAAGTCTAATTAATCTAACTCCTTGTGTATTTCTGCCAATGGTGGAGATGCCTCGTGCCGGGCAACGAATGATCATCCCGGAGGCAGTAATCATTATTACTTCAGTATCATCATTTACCTCATAAATACTTACGACTGGTCCATTTCGTGGCTCGGTTTTAATGTCAATGACCCCCATTCCTCCCCTTGACTGACGACGATACGCATCAAATTCTGTTCTTTTCCCATAGCCGTTAGCGGTAATAGTCAAGAGTGTCCATCCCTGGCGAGCGACCTCCATCCCAACAACATAATCCCCTTTTCTTAATTTTATTCCTCGAACACCTGAAGCCGTTCGGCCTGTAGGACGAACCTGGCTTTCGCTAAACTTAATTGCCTTGCCAGACATCGTGGATAAAATAATATCATCATTTCCATTTGTTCGTTCCACCTTTATTAATTCATCATCTCCGATTAATGATAAGGCAATAATTCCACCACTTCTTGGCCGACTGTATTCAATCAAGCGTGTTTTCTTAACCAATCCTTTACGCGTAGCCATAATCAAATAATCTTGTTCATTAAATTCTGCAATCGGTATAGATGTAGCAATCTTTTCATCTTCACTTAATTTAAGTAGATTAACAATCGCTTTCCCTCTGCTTGTTCGACCTCCCTCTGGCAAATCATAGACCTTTAACCAATAAACCCGACCTTTAGTGGTAAAAAAGAGGATATAATTATGTGTTGAGGCAATATATAGTTGGTCAACAAAATCTTCTTCTTTAGGAATCATACCGGTCACACCGACTCCACCACGATGCTGCATTTTATAAGTAGTCAGTGGTAATCGCTTAATATAGCCGGTATGACTGATAGTGATGACCATATTTTCATCGGCAATCAGGTCTTCCATATTAAATTCTACTGCCTCTTTAATTATTTGAGTTCGTCTTGGGTCAGCGTAGTCCTTTTTTATCTTAAGTAAATCATTTTTAATTAAATTCATAACTTTTTGTTTAGAATCAAGGATAGATTTTAGTTCGGCAATAGTCTTTATCAAGGCTAAATACTCAGCATTCAATTTATCTTGTTCTAATGCCGTTAATCTTTGCAATTGCATTTCTAAGATAGCCTGTGCCTGTTTTTCCGTTAATTCAAACTGGGCAATTAATGCTACCCTTGCCTCTTGTGGACTCTTAGATTTTTTAATAGTCTTAATTACCTGGTCAAGATTTGCCAGGGCAATTTTTAATCCTTCAAGGATATGAGCGCGCTCTTCGGCTAATTTCAAGTCAT
Organism: bacterium; assembly: GCA_040755795.1. Lineage (NCBI taxonomy): Bacteria > bacterium. Next base: position 4,034 of record JBFLXS010000098.1, read on the forward strand.
ATTTAGTTCTTCGGATAATGACCTCCTGGCGATGTTTGAGGTATAGTTCCATTATCTCTTTGAGGTTCAATACCTTAGGTTGATTATCCACTAAAGCCAACATAATCACACCAAAGGTAACTTGCATCTGGGTATGTTTATAAAGTTGATTTAAGATGACCTGTGGATTTTCATCCCGTTTTAATTCGATGAATATCCGAATGCCATCACGGTCAGATTCATCCCGAAGTGCGGATATTCCCTCTATCTTTTTCGTCTTAACCAATTCCGCAATCTTTTCAATAAGACTTTTTTTATTGACCTGATATGGTATTTCAGTAATGATAATCGCTTCTTTACCACTTTTCAATGATTCTGTTGTCGCATTAGCCCGTAAGATGATTTTGCCTCGACCGGTGGTATAACTTTCCTTTATGCCATCAATACCAAAAATTGACCCGCCGGTAGGAAAGTCTGGCCCTAAGATAGTCTGGATTAACTCTGAAATATCTATTGCTGGGTTGTCAATTAAGGCAATAATTCCATCCACTAATTCCCCTAAATTATGAGGTGGGATATTGGTTGCCATACCAACCGCAATTCCCGAAGAGCCATTCAGGAGTAAATTAGGCAAGTTGGCAGGCAGGACGGTGGGTTCTTTTAGTGTTTCATCAAAATTTGGGACAAAATCCACGGTTTGTTTGTCTATATCTTTAAGTAATTCTTCGGCGAATTTATGCAGTCGAACCTCAGTATATCGCATCGCCGCCGGGGCATCAGCATCAATCGAACCAAAGTTACCCTGACCATTAATTAAAGGATAGCGATGTGAAAAATCCTGAACCATACGGACGATAGAATCATAAACCGCCATATCCCCATGGGGATGATATTTACCTAAAACCTCCCCAACGATTCTGGCAGATTTTTTATAAGGTTTATCTGAATCCATGCCTAATTCATTCATAGCATAAAGGACTCGGCGATGCACAGGCTTTAGTCCATCTCGGACATCAGGTAATGCCCGACCGATAATAACACTCATCGCATAATCAAGATAAGAATTTTTCATCTCATCTTCAATATAAATCGGAATAATCGTTTCTTTTTTCATTTTCCCTCCATTTTTAGAGTTTAGGGAGTTTAGAGAGTTTAGGGAGTTTAGGGAGTTCATAGAGTTAAGAAACTCCATAAACTCTACGAACTCTCTAACTTTTTCAGGTAATTAGAAAATCCCATTATTGTTTTTGATGTTTCTTCTGCCATTTTATAAAGTTCTTCAAATTGTTCCAGATTAATATATTTCTGGTCATAAGCCACATATAACGCAGATTGAACTTCTGCTACAGAACCGTGAGATATAACCAGAAACCGGGAAAATTCACGATTTGATTTTCTTGCAAAGCCTTCTGCTATATTCAGCATAATTGATACAGCCGCCCTACGGATTTGCTCCCGTAAGCCAAAGTCTTTGGCAAAAAATCCATTATTACTTGTTTTGTATATTGCTGAAACTAACTCACGTGCCTTTTGCCATGATAATATATCTTCAAATCTCTCTATTTTAGCCATATCTATTTTCCCCAACTCCCCCAACTCTCTAAACTCTCTAAACTCCCTAAACTCTCTAAACTCTCTAAACTCTCTAAACTCCCTAAACTCCCTAAACTCCCTAAACTCTCCCTGGTGCCGAAGGTGGGAGTCGAACCCACATGGGTGCAAGCACCCGCTGGATTTTGAGTCCAGTGCGTCTGCCAATTTCACCACTTCGGCATCCTTGAAAATTAATAAGTTATAGATTCTCCTGGTTTCTTTTGTATATTCGTAAGCGTTCAGGTGTCCATAAGGAAAAAAGGGGAAATGGGGAGAAAGGAGAGGGGTAGGAAAATTAGGTAGCAGAAGGTTTCATCAGTTATCAATGACATTCTAATGCAGATGATTTTCTTACTAAAATAAGAATACTTTTTCCCTTTTTCCCTAATTTCTCCATTTCCCCTTCGTTACACCCTGAACGGTTACGTATATTCCCGTCTTTTCCTCTTTTCTTTAATATTATAATAAATAAATCTACATTTGTCAAATCTTTTATTAATTTTTTGTAACTATTGAGTTTTAAGTTGTGGTTTTGCGTTTTGCGTTGATATAATGAAGGGAAAACCTAATAAATATTTACCTTTTAAGACTTATGGATAAGTTTCTGATTTATTATCTTGACATTTTTATCTTTTTATGTTATATTTAAATTAGGGAGAGGTAACGGTTAAAGATTTATCTCAACCTAAACCTCAACCTAAACCTTAAAAAAAGGGGTGAGGAAAAATGAAAAGATTAATTTTAAACAATGAGGGCATCGCTTTACTTTTAGCTTTATTAGTTGTTTTAGTCTTGTTAGCTTTCGCTGGAGTTTATCTTGTGATGACCCAGACGGGCATACAGAAAACATCTTTAGATGAAAGTTATGTCAGTGCTCTATCGATTGCTGAGGCAGGGGCAGAACGCGCTGTCTGGAAAGTAAAAGATATGTGGCTAAATCAGGGACAAGTCTGGACCGCAGGACTTGGAAATGAAGACACTCCGGAAAAGATAAAAGATGGAGCTGTAGAAGTTGGTTCTTATTATGTAACAGTTGAAAATCTGGGCAGAAGTATGAATTCCTCACTGGGAACACTCACCCGCAAGTTAAAAATTACCTCTATTGGTAGAAAAGGAAAGGAAGAACAAGTAACATTAGGTAGTGCAGTGCGAGGCATAGAAGTAATTATGGAATTAATTGGTGCTGGTGAGGCAGTAATTACCTCAGATGTGTTCGATTATGCCTATTTCCTTAATAACTGGGGCTGGTGGGCCTGGGGAGGTGGCGATGTTGGACAGGTGCCTCGAGAATGGGTCCGTGGGGATATGCGGTCTAATGGAAGATTTGATTTCTGGCCTGTTTGGGGGTTTAGTCTAGCACCGCGGGTTGATGGACATGTCTATGCAAATCTTGAAATCGATGAACATTTTGACATACTGCCTTACCATTCTCATCTTCGAGGTGTAGCAGGCACCTGTGACCACCATGAAGAAGGTGAAATTGTTTATCCTCCACATCCCGAACCTGAAAATCTTCCTTATCAACATCCTAATGCCGGAAAAGGAAATATGCCTAATTTACAAACCCAACAATATTACCGAGACTTATCCACCGGAACACTCCGCGCTTATTTCCCTGATGAAGTTACAATTAATGGAATTTACGGTGATGGAGAAACCTATAAAGGTGTTCCGGTTAGAAGTATTGTGTTAGAAGGAAAACCAACTAAACCTATAGAATTAAATGGCGCAGTGTATGTTGAGGAAGATGTAATTATTAAAGGATATGTTACCGGACAGGGAACAATTTATGCCGGCAGAAACATCTACATTGCCGATAGCATTTTCTATAAGAATCCACCAAGTGAGTTAGATGACCCGACTCTTGCTGGTTATTTCCCACAAACCACTAATCCTAATAAATATCCATCTGACTGTGAAAAGGAAGCCTGGTATCTGGCAAATACAAATAAGGATATATTAGCTATGGCCGCCAGAGAAAGTATTATCCTCGGCGATTATACTCACTCTCAATGGTATTCTGATTACTATGGATTGTTTGATATGGGCAGTGAAGATGTTGGAAAAGATGGGATACCTGGGACATCCGATGAAGGAGAAGGTGATGGAAAATTCGGCGACCAAGGTTGGGGCTGGGAGAAAAATTATGAAGACATCGATGAAGATAATATCTTTGACACCGTTCATGGCTATTCTCAAGGACAGAATTATGATTGGTCAAATGTAACGGTAACAGGTCTAAATAGTAAATATTCTGATGCCCTGGATTACTCTGGTAAAGAATTTGGTAATCGTGGTAGCCATAATAACTATGGTAACTTTTCCCCATATTATGTTTCTCAGATAGATGCGGTTTGCTATACACAACATTTTATGGCGGGCAGACTTAATAATCCGGTTTCTAATGGAGCATTAATCTCAAAAGATGAAGTGATGGTATATTCTACTAAATTCCTCTGGAATTATGATTATCGAATTCATTCTGATTATCGCGCTGACCCAAATTGGCCAATTAATTTGAGACTACCACCTACACAAGGACAACAAGTAAATGCCGGGATAAATATTATTAGTTGGAAGGAGGTAAATCCATGAAAGATTTTTGTAAATTTCTTATAATTTGTTTCATCATTTTTAGCGCCACTAAAGCAATGGCAGGTATCCCACTTGAGAAACAAATTACCCCGGATGAGGCAAAGGCAAGATATGAGGTGATGAAAAGACAAAAAGAACAAATGGCAAGAGACCTCTTAGAGGAAAAACAAAAAAAAGAAGAACAACAACAAATACAAAAACTTATTCAACTTCCACCCCCATCTGCTCCTAAAGAGGAAAAATTACCTAAAAAGATAACACAAGGCGAAGAATTAAAAGAAGAAAAAGCCATTCTTACACCTGCACAACAGGAGGCAAAAGGAATTGTTCCTGGAGCGGTCCCCACTGAAAAAGAAACTGAAGAAATCAAGAAAATAGAAAAACAGGAAAAAATAGCTCAAGAATTTAAAAATAAAAGAAACATTTCCATTATCCTGGTAATTATAGTGATGATAACCACAATAGTTCTTCTATTTAGAAGTATGTATAAAGGAAAACCTAAAGATGGAAAAAAGGAAGAGTGAGTTTGGTGTTAGTCTCGTAGAATTAATGATTGCCGCATTAATTCTAATTGTTGGCGTAATGAGTATTGTTAATATGTTTATGAAAGGGACAATGAATGTGGTAACAACTTCAAATGCTAATGAGGCAATGAATCTATGTCGAACAAAGTTGGAAGAGGTTAAAATGCGGCAATTAGATTATGCCTCATTAATTACCCAACCATTACCATTTCCAACCAGTGGAACAGCAACCATAGGTTCTTGCAAAGGCACATGGACAATCACGATTGAAGGAATTAATGATTCAACTGGACAGGTAACCTCACCAGCAAGTGGTGATTATTTAAGGGTTACGGTTGAAGTTGGCTGGCAGGAAAATATAGTTCATAAAAGAAGACTATTTACTTACATAGGAAATATATCATGAAAAACAAACAGGGATTTACAATTATAGAGGCAATATTTAGTATGATAGCTTTAGCGATTATATTGATTATTATTATTGACTTTATGAGGGCGGGATTAAGAAATTGGATAGGCGAACAACCATTTGTCAATGTTCAAAATACGGCAAGGGAAATTGTAAGTGGAAGCGGTAATTGGCGCGGGATGGAATCTGAGTTGCGTGAAGGACAGGCTATTTTAAATGCTGACCCCGATAAAACAGCATTTTATTTAAGAAAAGATAAAATCAGATTTATTGGATCGGTAGCCATTGTGAATGGGATAGATAGCATCTGTTCAACATTGGCTTATAAAGATGATATTCAATCAATCGGCACTGGAAGTATTCCCCTGGCAAATAGGCAAGATGCAATCTTAATCACTGTAGGCACAAGTGGGAGTTTATACTCAATCCCAGGAGATATAAATGGCGATGGAACAGCAACTTCGGCGGAAAGAGATAGTTCCGATGATTATGCCCGTGGTTGGATTAGGAGTTGTGGAAAGGATGCCGTAATTTTAATGGGAAATAATACCGTAGATACTATATGTTACACAAACAGCCGGGGAGATGATGTCCAGGTCGTTCCAGCAGGAAATTCTACAGGTATTGGTAAAATATTAATTACGCCAGGCAACAATGGGATATTGGATTCAATTCCTGGTGATTATAATGGAGATGGAGATAATGAAGATGCTACCGATGTGCGAAATTCAAATAATCTCATCAGTTCTGCGGTTATCAGTTATGAATATCTTCCAGGAACAAATACCATCATCCGCAAGATAAATGAAGATAAACCAGATTCTAAACGGCATTTAGGACCGTATCTTGTCGCAGAAGATATTGCTACTTTTACCATTACTTATTATGGAACAGATGGAGTAACGACAATTCCCTATGGGACAGTAACTCTTGACCAGGTAAATTCAATTGGAATGATTGAGATTAAAGGTGAGGTTAGAACTTATCCAAAAGGTGGTGTTGGTAAAGGGACGGTGAGCGCCACATTTCAAACAAAAATTCAACCTCGAGCTATAAATCCAGCATATCGAAGAAGATAAGGGAAGGTATAATGCCACGATTTACTTACAAAGCCTCTAATCAAGAAGGTAAAATTTTACAGGGAATAATAGAAGGCAATAAACCAGAAGTAATAATTGATAGATTAAGAAAACAAAACCTCTTTCCAATAGAAATTAAAGAGGAAGTTCAAAAAAAAGGTATTGGAGGCTTTTTTAGGCAGGTAAAATCTAAAGATGTTCTTGCATTTACTCAATCTTTATCAAGTCTGCTTGATGCCGGTATGCCATTGGATAAAAGTCTTGGTGTTTTAGAGGAATTAACCAAAAATCGAAGGTTAAAAACGATTATCTATGAGATAAAAAGGGATATCGAAAAAGGAAATCCTTTATCCGATGCATTAGCCAACCATTCAGAATTCTTCTCCCCACTTTATATAAATATGGTCAAGGTAGGAGAGGCAAGTGGCTCAATAGAACTTATCTTAAATAGATTAACAGATTTTATGGAAAAAGATGAAGATTTAAAAGAATATCTCAGGTCGATAATGGCATATCCGTGTATTTTAATCTCCTTTGTTATCGTGGCGATTACTATTCTCTTTACAGTTGTTGTGCCAAGATTTATTTCTATCTTTAATGAGATGGGTGAAACTTTACCTTTAATTACCTTATTGCTGATCTTCGTGACTAAATTTATACTCAATTGGTGGTGGGCGATTTTAGGAATAGTCTTAATTTCTATCTTTGGATTTAAATGGTATCTTGGAACGACAAAAGGACGACATTCATTTGACCAACTCAAATTAAAAATGCCTGTGTTAGGTCCCGTAGTAGAAATGATAGTTGTGAATAGATTTAGTAAAAGTCTGGGAACTTTATTAAAAGGCGGAGTGGCATTATTACCGTCATTGCTTATAGTTAAATCTGCTGTGGGTAATGCAGTGATAGCAAAAGGGATATCTGATGTTCATGGAAGCATAAAAGAAGGCGAAAAGATAGCTACACCTTTGCGAGCAACAGGTGTATTCCCTCACCTTTTGGTTGAGATGGTTGCCTGTGGTGAAGAAACGGGTAATTTAGAAGATATGTTGAATAAAATTGCCAGTACCTATGAGACAAAAATTAGAAATTCATTAAGGGGTTTAATTGCCTTATTAGAGCCTGGCATAATATTATTTATGGGATTAATCGTTGCCTTTATTTTTGCCGCTATTTTATTACCTATTTTTGGAATGAGTGAATTACCATTTTAACCCAACTTCATACTTTCAAAAAAGGTAACTATTCAGCCACAGATGGACACGGATAAAACACGGATTTTATTTTTTTATCCGTGCTAATCCACCTCAATCAGATTACTATTCGCCAACCATAACTGCTGTGTATTTTACTTTAATGGGGTATTCCAATTCTGGTGAATATTTCTAGGCTAATAATTCAATCTATTACTCGATATTCAAGTTTTTTTTAAGATTAAGTGGTTTATCCTTTTTTAACCGCAAAGAACGCAAAGATTATAGTGCTCTGTTAAGATTGAAGTTGCATGTTACTTAGGTAATCGGTAATCAGTAATCGGAGATAACAGGTCA
>JBFLXS010000099.1 GCA_040755795.1 bacterium
GTGTCCTTTTAGCTGTCCCTTTAACAGGAACCATTAAAGCAGCACTAGAATATTTTGGTGAAATCTCTGAAGAAGCTGAAAAGAAAGAGAAGTTAGAGAAAGAAGTGAATCAGAAGAAGAGTGAAGAGAAGGTAGTTCCTGCACCAAAGAAAAAATCCATCCTTGGTGGAAAACCAAAGAATGGAGATACAAAGTGAGAAAGATATCGTTCTTTAAAATCCTTTATCATGATTATGCAGCGTTTGGTACATTTGCAGCGATGGGCATAGGACTTTTTGCAGTGACAGGCGGATTGATATTTGGTGATCAAACGTTATGGGTCATGGGAAGTATATTTGCGGGTGTTGCTGGTATTTTGTTTATGTTAAGAATGTCCATCATTCATAATATTATCAATCACTGGACTGAAGTAGAAGCAACCGTCATCAATAAATGGTATATTAGAGATCGAGGTAGAATCGAATATCAATATCAGTATCAGGGTGAAAGCATTACATCAGGTTGGGCTATTATGATAAACAAAGTCAATAGACAGGTTGAAAAAGGTATGGTTGTTAAAGTGCTGATCAATCCTGATAAACCTAAACAGTCATTAGTGCTTTCTTTCTTTGAAGTGAAATAAGAGTATAGGATTCACATATCTTTAAGAATGAGTATAATAATAAGTACTTGCGGTCGTGGCGAAACTGGCAGACGCGCTGTCTTCAGGCGGCAGTTCTTCGGAGTGAGGGTTCGAATCCCTTCGACCGCACCATTAAATTTTCTATCCGAGCAATTTGTACATAAAGTTTTATATTATCCTATATAACAGAAAGTGTATGGGAACTAAATCGGATTAATATTTATATTGTTTTACAGATAGTATTTTATAATTTATAAGTATTATGAACAAAAAGCAATAAAAAAAAGTATAGTCAAATTATTCAATCGTAATATCACATGAATCGCTTCTTTTTTAGTGTACCAATATGTGAAATACTCACTTTTTTAATTTCATGGTAAAATATACTTGCAAGGATAAAAGGGTGGGGTAGATTATGCCAATTGATACATCAATAAATCAAAGATATGATCTTTTAAGGTCTATCGGGATTACAAGAGATAGTAATGTTGTACTATATGTCACAGGCGATAGAAAAAACATGGGAACTCAAATTGCCGGTGATGTTGTTGGTATTTTCAACAAACAACTCGACTCTTTTGTTAATCCAAAAAGAATCACTCTCATTTTGTATACTCTAGGTGGCAATACATTGGCAGCATGGAATATTGTTAATATGATAAGAGAGTATTGTGAGTATTTTGAAGTTATTGTTTTAAACAAAGCCAGAAGTGCTGGGACTTTAATAAGTTTAGGTGCAAACAAAATTATTATGAACAACCTCTCAACTTTAGGTCCAATTGACCCATCACTAACAGGACCTTTTAATCCAGTTTTGCCTAATACTAACCCACCAATCCCTATTCCTCTTAGCGTCGAGGATGTAAAAGGTTTTGTTGAGTTTGCAAAAAAAGAGATGAACATTAAACGAGGAAAAGATTTTAAAGATATATACAATAAATTATCAGACAAAATAAACCCAATGGTTGTTGGAAGTGTTTATAGATCTAAAGAACAGATAAAAATGCTGGCAAAGAAATTGTTAAATATGCATTATCCATGGTACAAGATTTTTAAAAAGAAACGGATTATTTCATTTTTATGTAGTGATTCCGGTAGCCATGATTATACGATTAATAAGACTGAAGCTATACAATTAGGTTTACCAATTGAAATAATAAAAGATGGTTTAAATGAACAACTGGGATTATTACTTGAAAATATTGTCGATGAATTGATGCTTAATAATGATTATGATCCAGTTAGGGAAATGAGTGCAAATCATAACCAACCTCTTCCATATTCCTTTAATAGAGGAATTATTGAGAGTGTTGAAGGAGGAACCTGGTTTTATGTATCCGAAGGAGAATTGCAAGTGATTCCCGTACCTAATCACGCACCAATGCTTAATGATAATAGAATAAAGGAAGGATGGATTAAATTAAGATGACATATGTTGAAAAGTTTCAAGGTGCAAATATAAATGCTTCGATGATTAACTATCAAAATCAAGGTATTACATCTGATAATAAAAGCCTATTTGACCTAATGAAGTATAATCTAATTGAAATACATGATAAGAAGATATACATGGATAATAACAGAAATATTTCAGTTAATATTGATCCTAAAAAAACAGTGATTCAAAAATAACTATATCGATTAAATTAAAAGTCCCGGCAAGGACTTTTATTCTATATTTAAATCTTTTTCTTAGTTTTCTTATAGGTGATACCGTGATTTTTGAACATAGATAGGGATGCTTACCCACAATTATTGTGTTGTTGGTGTTCAGATAGATATGTCCATTGGCACCATTTTCATTAATCTTAGCGTGTCTAAATTGTGTTTACTGTTCTATACCAACAGCAAAATAACTTTTATTTTCAATAAACGGGTGTTGTATCACTACATTTCTAAAAGTATGGATTTGAAGTATGTTGAAACGTGTGTATGCTTGCCGTTTAAAGCCATCGAGATTGCCTCCTTCTTTAATATTCTATCATAGGAAGGATTCTTACTCTTTGTGCCTACTAAACTAACAGCAGTGTGTTAGGAAGAATAATCTCTTATATATGTATATGCTTCCTTTTTGTATAATATGTAGCAAAACATTACCTTTAGTTTTCAAGATTAGTAATCACTCAAATAGGCTGTAAAGTTTTGTTATGCGGAATGGGTCTTATTTTCATTAAAAACCAATTGTTGATTAAGTTATATAAGAATGCTTAATTTTACCCTATTCGTAGTATGGTGATTTAATAACTACCATGCTTAAACATTATTTGATTAATGGTAAAACCCGAATAAAAGAAAGATGAAACGCATTAAAGTGTTAAAATAATGAAGAAAAAAGTGACCACAATGTATTCAAATGGCAATAGTGAATCTCAACCAATTCGAAGTTCAATATTGAAATATTAAAATATAAAAAAATGCTGGTGACGATTAATTGATTCACCAACATCTTGTCATTTTGGATAAAGTTATTTATACCTGTAAAAATACTATTTTTTTTCTATATGAAAATTGTCGTCAATAAATCTTTCTATATTTGCTTTAATTGGATCAAAGTTAATTGCGTTCATAATTACTTCACTAAGTGAATTAATAAATTCTTTCTCACTCAGTTTAACCGCATCCAACTCATCAATGAGGTAAGAGTACAACTTTTTACCATCTTTATCATCGTTTGTTTTATTAACCAATTTGTATTCTCTGATAATTGTTTCTAAGGATTTATATGTAAACAAACGATTTCCCACAACCCTTATTAATTCTGCGTTGGGATTTGCTATAAAAACAGAATAGAGAAATTTCTCGATACTATAGATTGGTAGAAACAGTTTTCTAAGATGCTTGAATTTTTCAACCTTGTTTACTTCATCTTTTACATCACCATCAAGTATTGAAAAAACAAACTTGTCTCGTCCCATAATGTTTTGATTGAATATTCTTTCCTGAAGACTTAAAGTATTACCCCAAGAACCCACAGGCAAAACATTTATTAATAGATTATTTTTTACTCGGTAATCAATCAACATTTGTTTTACTAGTATTTCGGATAAGTGGTCTTCAACAAGAACAGTACAATCATTTCCATCGTGATTATATAAACTTCTTATAGCATAATGTGGATAGCAAGGTGTCATTATATTTGCATCACCATCAGTATTGGATAAGAAAAAAATATTTCTAGGCTTTATCATCTTTATTAATTCTGTTGAGTGACTTGAGAAAAGTACAGTTAGTTCCATTCTACTACACATATCTTGGAGATATTCTACTAATCTAACTATCGAACTAGGGTGTAAAGCCAATTCCACTTCATCTATAAAAATAAACATTCTATTATCTATCGGTGTTCTTAATCGTCTTCGATATTGAGGAACAAGTGCGGTTGAATTAATAAAATTAAGTAATGAAATAAGCATACACTCCCCAGAACTCATCTTATACTTACTAATGAAATCTCCATTGGATAGTTTAAAAAAATAGGGCATATTACTTAAATTATACTTTCTCGCTACGTCCATATTACTTAACTTGTATAATTCCTTATAATGACCTGCTTCATTTCTTAAAATGGTACTCAAGGATTCCTGTAGTTTTGGGTGAGCGGGGATAAATTTTGAAACGAAGACCTTATCTTCAGCAATCATTTTATCAATATTTTTCATATCTTCAAAACGAGTTCCCGAAAAAATGCTGCCTTCATATATACCGTTAAATCTAACTCTAGGCTCATTTTCAGTCCACAATCTCTTTTTTGAAGCATTATAATTCCATTCATCGGTTTGACCTTTTGCCGATATTGAGACAATAGAAGATTCATTTACTTCTGTTGAACCTAATGCTCTTAAATTTGGCATATATACTGTGGAAGCAATCGCAGACATTACGGTACTTTTACCAACGGCATTTTCTCCGACTAATGCGTAAATTCCATCTTTAAAATTGAATGTGTAATTAAATGATTTTATGTTCTTCACATTGTTGATTTTCACATTGATTTCCATATATATCCCCCATATTTTTGTTGTAGTGTCAAGCAATGACTGTTTTGACTTTCCTCTTAATTTTAATTATACAAGTTATATCGTTTTTCTGCAATAATACATTATACTTGATTTTTTTATATTGAATATGGTGTGATATCAAAATGATTACACGAAACGCTCATATCACCCGTGAGAGGTTTTTATAGATGTTCACGTTTAATTTTCACTATCATTTGTTTTTCATAATATAATAAAATTCGACTATGGTTTTTAAACATACATAACCTCTATAATTTTATGTGTTCATATAAAATCTGGTGTTTTAAACGCTAATGAAGGAGTAAAGAATTATTTATGATTTTATAATGAAAAAGGAACCGAAGTTCCTACTCGTTGCTAATTATATTATCGATATGATGTCCTAATTTTTTAACCAGACCGGTAACAAGGGCATTACCCATCATAAAATATCTTCTTTTTGTTGGCATTCCTGTATTTGTCCAATTATCCGGAAACTCATTTAATCTCTCAGTCTCAATAGGTGTCAAAATTCTTAACCGTCCGGTACTATCTTCAATGACGTGAGTGCTTCTATTTACCGTACCTTCACTCGTTAGCATTGTGCGACCGGGTAATGATAAATCTTCAGGGAATGTCATTTTACCTTCTGAATATGTATACTTAATACCATTTTTCTCTCTAGGTACTCGCTTCGATCCTTTTAGGTACTCGAATTTCTCTTTTGAGTCGTTAAGGTAATACGACATCTCTACTTGTCTATTTTCAATGATATCTTTCAACGGTCGCGGTTTAATGTATGCAGGATGTGTTTTTGCAGTATGGATAATACCATCAATCATAAATCCACTATTCTCAAAAGGGAATTTAAATTTGTTTGAAACGACTACTAAATCAGTAAAATTGGATTTAGAAATGTTGATTTCTTTCATAAATATGTCATCATTTATTATAGGAAACGTCTTAGCGAATAATCCGTCTTGAAACAAAATATCTTTTGGTTTTACTTCAAAAATTCGATGATAGAATTTCGTGGATTTATGGTATGCAAAGATATATATTCTACGACGTCTTTGAGCATGTCCATAATCAGCTGCGTTCAATATTCTCCACTCAACAGCATACCCTAAATCATCAAAACAACGTAGCATTATTCCAAAATCTCGTCCTCGTTGTGTAGATGGGGATTTAATTAATCGATCTACATTTTCGAGCAGTACGAATGGAGGTCTTTTGATTTCGAGAATATCATTTATTTGCCACCACAAGACACCCTTTTTTCCTTGTATTCCTTGTTCTTTAGATAGACTTCTAGCTACAGAATAGTCTTGGCAAGGAAATCCTCCGACTAGTAAAGTGTGATCAGGAATGCCTTTCTTATTAACGGTTGTGATATCTTCATTTGAAATTGTATTATCATTAAATCTATATTTATAGCACTCATATGCATGTTGAGTTTTCGTCGAGGGTTCCCACTGATTCGCCCATATAAACTTAAAATTATCTTTTTCAACGGTTTTGCCATCTTGACTTAAATAGACCTCATTTAGTCCCACTCTAAAACCACCTACACCCGCAAATAATTCTATAACAGTTTTTTCCACAGAAATCCCTCATTATCTATCTCATATATAAGTAGAATTGTCGATAAAGACAATTCATGATACAATAAGTATACCAAAGAATATGACATTAATCAAGATCGATAATCTTAAAATGAGGACAAAATATGCACCCAAAAACTGATGGAAGATATTTAAAAGAGAATGAGATTATAACAATAGGTAAAAGCATATTACATAAAACATTTGGACAGATTGCAGAATCTAGTGAAACGCTATTGAATAAAGGTTCTTTCGGAACATTTATAGAGAAAGAAGTCTACCATTTAAAGCCAAACAGTAGATCAGAACCCGATTTTGTTGAAGCGGGAATCGAACTTAAAGTTACCCCATTTAAACTAAACCAAGATGAATCGTATTCAGCAAAAGAAAGACTAGTCTTGAATATCATCAATTATGTAGAAGAGGCGAAAAAAACATTTTATACGAGTTCATTTTGGACTAAAAATAAAAAGTTATATTTGCTGTTTTATCTATGGGAGTCAAATAAAGCCCAAAAAGACTTTTTAATCATGTTTGATTATTTGTTAACTTTTTCAGATGAAGACCTGATTATCATAAAAAGAGACTGGTATATTATTCATGAAAAGATAGTTAATGGCAAAGCACACGAGATTTCTGAAGCTGATACGATGTATCTAGCTGCATGTACAAAAGGTGTCAACAAAGGGTCACATAGGCATCAATATGAATCTGATATTCTAGCGAAACAAAGAGCTTATAGTTTGAAAACAAGCTATATGACACAGTTACTTCGAACCAGGGTAACAGACAAAAAAGAAGATATAGTTCGACTGATTTCTGATGCACTTGAACTAGAGAAAAAGAGTTTTGAACAAATCATTTATGATCGTATGAGACCATATTTTGGAAAAAGTACGAAAGAATTAATTAAACAATTCAAGATTCAAGCATCTAAAAACATTAATGAAATCATTGTAGCCAGACTATTAGGTGTTCAAGGTAGAGTGTCTCAAACAGAAGAGTTTCTAAAAGCAAATATTGCACCCAAAACGATTAGATTAGAAGAAGATGGAAGAATGATTGAGTCCATGTCCTTTCCGACCTTCAGATACGAAGAAATAGCTGAAACAGACTGGGAGGATTCATGGCACAAAGATTATTTTGAGTCAACGAAATTTATGTTTGTCATATTCAAAAAGGAAAAGTATGATTATGAATTGTATGACATAAAGTTTTGGAATATGCCAATTAGTGTATTAGAAAATGAGTTTAAAGAAGTGTGGCTACATACACAAAATATAATAAGATCTGGGGAAATCGTAAGAGAAATTAAGAATGGAATCTTTTTAACAAATTTCATTAAGAAGAGCGGACATCCATTAATGCATGTGAGACCACACGCTCAAAGGAGAAAAGATACATATCCTTTACCAGTAATGGATAAAAAAACCGGACTTACCGAATACACTAAGCATTGTTTTTGGTTAAATAATAACTATGTATTAGAAATTATTGGTAATCGTAAAATGGTGTAAAACTGTAGTGATTCAGCATGCTTTCAGTTTTTGATAAGAAATGACAACTCAATTGGTCAATAAAATGAATAAGAAACACTCTTCTCACATCAGAGAAGCTTTTTTACTATCATATAAATATCGTGATAGCATGCATAAGGAAATCTATAGGGTATAATAAATTAAATAATTTCGTAGGAACAGGTATAGATAATCAAAATCTATACTAATTTTTAACAAAATGCAAACAGTGAAAAGACTGTTAATGGTCAAACTCAAAAACAAGAAACAATGAAGCTTACATTACAGCAAGTTTTAGGTTTTTACTGATTTTTGCGTGATACTTGTTATAAAAACATGCTGATATGATGAAAATCTATTAATTAGGTTATAATTAATGTAATAAATACTTCGATTAATAGGGGGTAAGATAATGTATTATAGAGTTGAAAACGAGTTCAGAAAAAACGCTTGGTATAAGAGAGATTTGAACTTTGTAATTATTTTATTTACAAGCTATGTTTCATTATCACTAATTACATCACTAATTTTTGATAGTATTTGGTGTAGTTATGGGCTGATTTCTTTAATTTTACCTGCACAATATACATACATTTTTGTTATTGTGAACAAATTCAGTAGTAATAAGGTTAAATATCTGGGAATCAAAAGCAACATATTGTCATATATTGATGAAAGAAAATCACGAGATGCAAAATTGCTTGCAGAAATATGTAAAAAGAATAGCATTAATACACGCCCTAAAGTATTAGAAGCAATCAGGCACTACCAGACACACTAATTCCACGGAATATAATTGAATCGGGGGTTTTCTTGAGTCTAGTCGCAATAATTATTTCAATATTTGCATTTTCATATACGGAGAATAACACAATTTCTTCTGCAAGATTACAGTTCATGATGTCATTACTTTTATTATTTGGATTTCTTTTTACATTATTTAAATCGACAATAAATCAATTTGCATCATCATTTGGTACCAAAGCATTCTATAAAAGAATGGAAGATATTTTATCCACCATATATTTTCAGTCAATCATTAAATAAATGTCAGTATGAAATTATACTTTGATGAATCAAAAAGTAGTGCTGTTATTATTGAACAGTAGAGACAAGGAATAAGAATCATACCGATGTTGGAGGGGTAAATGTGAATAATGATTTGGTATTAAAGTATATGATTATCGATTTATATAATAAGATACCCAGAAAGTTCTTCTTGGTCTTTTTCGTGATATCCATTATATGGTTATTATTTGCAGTATTTTTTGTTGATAATCGTTGGTGGTGGTTTTTGCTTGAAATCGCTATGATAGGTGTAGTGACACTGGATGCATATAGAGGTATTGTTTATAAGAGAACTATTTGGAATTTAAGAGTTAAATATGCTTTACGCTTATTTACCTCAATCTTTGCACTCTTTATTTTAGTTTGCGGTATATTTATTACAGCAAAATGGTTTTATGCGTTATTCTTTATCATTGTCCTCCTATTTATCAGTGGGTCATTAAATATAAGTAATGAAAATCCATCAAAAGATGATATCAAAATAATTAGGTATTCTCTTATAGGTTTATTTATCATAATTTTTGGTTTGTTTTGCATACCTTCATTTTTTGCTAATGCCAACACAAATCCAAAAGATCGATTTTCTTCTGAATATTCTGCTGTTTCGTCCTATCAGATATATGGTGTTGGCTTATCAGATAGGGAACATGTCATTCCCAAAAACTGGTATTCATCTGATGACAATTTCGTGAATGACTATATAAATGTGATTTGGGCAAACAAGAAAGCCAATAATAGAAGGAGTAATCTCGAATTTGCAATAATTAAAAAATCTCAAGAAAATACCTTATACGATAACGATGTAATTGTAGGTTATTTAGATGGTGAGTATTTTATGCCAACCGAAGAATTTAAAGGAGACGTAGCAAGAATTGTTCTCTATATGTATGTGACGTATAAGGATGATGGACTTTCTAAAGAACATATTAATATAGGATTAATGAAAACATGGTCTCATCAAGATCCTGTAGATGATAGAGAACGAGATAGAAATGAACTTATTTTTCAGCAATATGGATATAAAAACAAGTTCGTAAGTACACCATGGTTGGTGGGATTCATTGTCTAAATAGGTAACTATAAATACGTATGTAATAACGATCATAGAATAATCAATCAATAATATGAACCAGATAAAATCACTAAATTTAGTTATAAGACAATTTAACACTGACGATCTTGATGCTATCCATGCTTACGCTTCAGACTCTGAAGTCACCAAGTACATGCTCTTTGGTCCAAACACCATTGATGAAACAAGGGCTTTTTTGGACCACGTCATCAATCATGAATACAAAGCCATCCCCCAACGTTCCTTTGAATATGCTATTGAATACAACCATCACCTGATTGGTGCTGTATCCATCCACTTCAACGAAACTTTTGAAGAAGCTGAAATAGGATGGGTTATCAATCCCTTATATCAACGTCAAGGTTTTGCCTATGAAGCAGCAAGTACACTTATCAACTGGGCAGCAGAACATTATCCCCTTAAAAAAGTCATTGCTCATTGCGATGATCGAAACATCTCATCCTATAAATTAATGGAAAAATTAGGAATGCATCTTGAATGTATTCATAAAGATGTTAAAATTGTAAAGAAAGATGGTGTTCATCTTAGAGAAGAACGCCTTTATTCAATGAATATAACCAAGAAAGGGAATTAAGACACGATGCCAGGATACAGAGACCCAGAGATTGAAGATTTACCTCAGTTAGTTGATTTATGTTTAATGCAATATAGAATCCAAACTCACGAGAATACAGCTTTTCCAACCAGAGCAGAGATGAGACCCATCATTGAAGATGCGATGGAGCATCTGATCACCTACGGCACAGGGCTCGTCATGTTCGAGGAAGAAGACATTGACGAAGTCTATGGCTTTATGATTGGTTATAGGACAGGTCCTTTATTTGGAAAAGATTTAGGCATGCATATCCCAGTGTATGGATTTGCCATGATGGATTATGATTCAGTTGATTTTGTTGAAATGTATAAAAGAGTCTCGTTAATGTTTGTTCATGAAAACGTGTATTCTCATGCCATATCTCTCTTTCCTGTCTATAAAGAAATGATCGATGATCTATTTAACTTAGGATTTGGAAAACGATGTGTAGATGCGATGACTAAGGTTAAAAAATTACCTGCAAAGAATTTAGATATCGAAGTCACCGAAGTTTCCCTTGAGCAACTTCATGAACTGAGAGATCTTCACTACAAGCACAATATCTTTTACCGACAAACTCCTCTTTATATGCCCAACAAAGATGAAGATGCACTTAAAGATTTAACCACATGGATTCAAAAAGAGAACCATCATATCTTTGTTGCTAAGCTACTTGATCAAGTTGTCGGTTATATGCGAATCGAACCTAGAGGAGAATCCGTCATTTCTTTTCATCCATCCATCATGAATATCACAGGTGCCTTTGTCGATCCATTCTATCGACACATGCATATCGGACATGAGTTGATGCGTGGCGTGATGACATGGTTAAAGGATCATGAGTATGTATCCTTAGGGGTTGACTACGAATCCATTAATCCTTACGCGAATGCCTTTTGGAAAAAGTATTTCAAGCCATATACCTTTACATTGACACGAAGAATCGATGAACGTATTGCTGAGTTTACAGATGATGATCTCATGTATGCT
Source organism: bacterium (assembly GCA_040755795.1). NCBI lineage: Bacteria > bacterium. The sequence continues at coordinate 11,467 of JBFLXS010000099.1, forward strand.
TTAGAACAAATCGATTCCACATCTCACTAATAAAATATGGTTCTTAGTCAAGGATAGGGGTACCGAATAAGTAAATCTATCAATAAGGGTATTTCGCATGGGATGTGAAATGCCCTTTTTTCTATCCGATGACGGGATAGGTTTTGTTATAAAGAAATAGAATAC
>JBFLXS010000100.1 GCA_040755795.1 bacterium
GGCTACTTTCTCATTATCTTTATTCTGGAGCTTCCAGAGCCATTTACCACTACTACTTACTCCCTCATATTCATATACCTCTTCACCGACTATATTAAATATCCTTACCTTTATTTGCCCCGGTAGGTTATCACCAAAAGTTACTTGCTCCCTTGCTGGGTTAGGATAAACTATTACCTCCCCTAAAGATTTACTTACCTTTGCACCTATGCCTACCAATGATAAATGTGGTAAATAAAATATTAACTTATTATTCACTTTATCCAATTCCTGGCTACTGACTACTTCCCACTCCCCATTCCTGATATAATATGCCTTTAAACTATCTTTTATTATATCATCTCCTAATCCCTCTTGTCCATAAAAATATGTTACCTTTATATCTTTTTTTATCTCTACATCCTTATCATAAATAATAAACTCTAATACCTTTATTGGCTGTATCCCTGCGAGGGGTAATGGATATTGTGTTACCTTAAAGAAATCAAACAAGGCGTTTTTACTTAGTGCAGATGGCATTATTTCTACCATTAGCCACTCCTTCTCTATAATCTTACCCATTTCTTCAGGAATGTTGTAGATACTTATCTTCTTTCTCCCTGATGTAACTAAGGTATGTGTTCCTAAGTATATACCATAGATTAATGTTTGCCTATTGGATGTAGTTGTAGTACTTATTATCTCATAGACAGGGCTTCCACCTTCAAATGTCTCTTCTTTCTCATATACCTTAATCCAATTCTCTCCTTCATCTATCCATGCCTTTATCATCCCTTCAAATCCTTCACTCACCTCTAAACTTAACTTAACCTTAAATGCCTCATTAAACGAATACCCTGCTTTATCCAAACTTGCCCCTTTTATTACTGCCTCTATCCCTCGAACATCAAATGCAAGGGATGAGGGAGAAGGGATGAGGGATGAGTGATAATGGATATAGTAGGTACCTGTGAGCATGTTATCTGGCAGCTTAAATGTAAAAGTTTTACTCCCCTGTCCATCAAATACAATCGTCCCCGTAGTTGGCTCTCCTGGAGTAGTCAAACTCACAGTCCCTGCCTCCTGTGAGATAACTGTTAATGTTACAGTCCCACTTTGATTGTATATCTGCTTATCCGAAATTATCGTCATTGTTCCTTTTTCTCGAACATAAATCGCATCAAGCCAGATGGCTCTATCATTTTCTGAATAAATCCCAAAGTTAAGTTTTTGACCAGTATGATGGATTGGTAGGTAAAATAGGACTCCACCCTGTTGTAAATAACCTAATGTAATTGTTTTTGTTTCTGCATAATCGTTGAATTTTACCTTTGCCAATAGGTTTAATGTGCCTAAACCTGCATCACTTAGATTTGTTACCTTTAATGTAAAAGTAGCCAACTCTCCTTCCTCATAACACTCCTTATCCAAACTTGCCTCTACATCAATCCTTATCCCTACTATCCTAATAAAACTTAAGGTTTCAGTAGTTAATTTTTCCCCACTCGCCCCTGACCACTCACCACTCGCCACTAAAGAATAAGTTCCATCCTCAAAATTCTCAGGTACAAGTAACCTGAAATTTAAAGTCCCCATCTTTTCTGGGTCTAACCATATCACCTGTTCCTCATCCAGCAAATCCAACAACTTTACCTTTACCTTTGCCTCACCCATAACCATCCCAATATTTTTAACTGCAACGCTAATCGTTCCTTCTTTACCAACTGCTAATTCAAGATGACCAACATCCAGAATCTCAAAATTCGGTTCTAAACTAAAAACAATCTCCTTCTTATCTACTTCATTCCCATCGTACAAAATTACCCCTTTAGCAGTATAAGTTCCTCCAATCAGGGTAGTTTGTATCCCTTGACTTAGGATAAATGTATATGTTGCACCTTTGCCTGCATCAAGATTTACAGAAGTCTGGGTTTGATAAAACGGTGTCTCAAATTGTAGCGTTCCGTTAAACTCATTTGAGCCAGGATTTTCTACCCTTACTCTAAACTGGGGACTATCTACGGTTAACCCCTTAATCTTAGCAATGTTTTCTCTTGCTACCTTGAACTTAGCACTTCCAGTACCACGAAAATACTCATATCCAAGTTCATACACTTCCTCTTCTAACTCAAATATTAGATTACCTGTAATCATGCCACCTGATGGAACATAGAATTTACAAGCAAGAATGATGGAATTAGGGGCGACTTGCGAGATGATAGGGGCGAGTGAAGATTTGGTAACCGGGTGATTGGGTGGCTGGTGGCTGGTATCTGATATTTGGTGGCTGGTGGCTGGTGTCTGAGTGTCTGGTGTCTTCTGTCCTCTGTCCTCTGTCTTTTGACTACTGTTCACTGCCCACTGATCACTCACCACTACCTTCGGAATTGCTTTACACCAGGTGGGTAATTGGATACTTGGGTAATTGAGTAATTGGGTAATTTGGGATTTGGAATTTGGAATTTGTTTGGAATTTGATATTTGAGATTTGGAATTTGTCATTTCTCTGTGTCTCTGCGTCTCTGCGGTGAATATGGTGAATATCGTAAATGTCGCAGAAAACTCCGAATCTAATTTACCCCTATTTACTACCTCAAACGGTATCTCCAGATACCCTATTGGATATACTGGGTCAGGATTAATACTTAAATCTACTAACTCTCCAAACTCTACCTGCTTAGTATAAGTCCCACTTACATTACCTGATAAAACTAAGGTAATTGTAGCATAGTCTGATTGGTAACTGGTAACTGGTAACTGGTAATTAACCTCAATTACCTTTGATTCTAATCCTCGAATAGTAATTGTTGCAAACTCCTTATGCATATCACTAATGACTAATGACCACTGACTGATGACTACATCAACTTGACTTATATTATTTAACCTTATGATTAGGGTATTTGTTCCTCTTGCTAATGCCTCTTTTGTAATCATCTCTATATTAACTTTTGTCTCTTCTACCAGGATATAATCTATCACCTTCACATCTTTTATCATACATTCTAAGACAAAAGATGAATTAGCCGTAGTAGTAGCAATGAAACTATAACTACTGTTAGAGCCAAGATTAATTGGCGTCCTGAATATTACACCTCCATCTTTTACCTTTAACTCTAAGTCACCTGCTTCTATATTCTCTCCTTTATTTGTTAGAGTTCCGGATATAGTAATCAACTCATCAGGTTTATACACCTTTTTATCAGTATCAAATGTTAGGTATAAATTTGACTTAAATATATAGAATGAATTCATATCTATATCTATTTTCTGATTTTTATTTGAGGTAAGTACTCCTTCAATATATAGTTTGCCTACACTACTTAAAGTACCAATATTTATTACTTCCTGACTAATACTTGATTTTAAGCAGGTTATCTCATACTCTTTTTCATAAATCACATCCCCTCCTGGAGTATATCGTGATACACCATCATCCTCTGTTCCAAACCAAATATATTCTCCATCTACTGCTATTGACATAATCTCATTACTCACTAACCCACTATTTTGTTGGGTAAAATCTGTCCAACTACCGGTTTCCTTATCATATCGTGATAGACCATCACTTGTTCCAAACCAAATATACTTCCCATCTACTGCTATTAACCTAATCCTATTACCCACTAACCCACTATTTTCTTTATTAAAGGTTGTCCAAATACCGGTTCCCTTATCATATCGTGATACACCTCTATACTCTGTCCCAAACCAAATATACTTCCCATCTACTGCTATTGAATTAATATAATAATTATCCACTAACCCACTATTTTCATTAAAAGTTGTCCAATTACCGGTTTCCTTATCATATCGTGATACACCATCATACCATGTTCCAAACCAAATATATTTTCCATCTACTGCTATTGACTTAATATAATTACTCACTAACCCACTATTTTGTCGGGTAAAAGTTGTCCAACTACCGGTTTCCTTATCATATCGTGATACACCATCCCATGTCCCAAACCAAATATATTTTCCATCTACTGCTATTGAATTAATATCATCCCTCACTAACCCACTATTTTGTGGGGTAAAAGTTGTCCAACTACCGGTTTCCTTATCATATCGTGGTACACCATCATATGTTCCAAACCAAATATACTTCCCATCTACTGCTATTGATGTAATATCATTATCTACTAACCCACTATTTTCCTTCTTAAAGGTTGTCCAGCTACCGGTTTCCTTATCATATCGTGATACACCACTATACTCTGTCCCAACCCAAATATACCTCCCATCTACTGCTATTGACATAATGTTATTATCCACTAACCCACTATTTTCCTGGGTAAAAGTTCTCCAATCCTGATTTCCTTTATCATGCCGTGATGCACCATAGCATGTCCCAAACCAAATATATTTCTCATCTACTGCTATTGACTCAATATAATTACTCACTAACCCACTATTTTCTTTATTAAAAGTTGTCCAACTACAGGTTTCCTTATCATATTGTGATACACCATACCATGTCCCAAACCAAATATATTTCCCATCTACTGCTATTGAACTAATATAATTACTCACTAACCCACTATTGTATTGGGTAAAGGTTGTCCAATTACCGGTTTCCTTATCATATCGTGATACACCAGCATACCATGTTCCAAACCAAATATATTCTCCATCTACTGCTATTGAACTAATATAATTACTCACTAACCCACTATTGTATTGGGTAAAAGTTGTCCAATTACCGGTTTCCTTATCATATCGTGATACACCAGCATACCATGTTCCAAACCAAATATATTCTCCATCTACTGCTATTGACCTAATCTCATCACTCACTAACCCACTATTTTGTTGGGTAAAAGTTGTCCAACTACCGGTTTCCTTATCATATCGTGATACACCATACCCTGTCCCAAACCAAATATATTTTCCATCTACTGCTATTGAACTAATACCATTACTCACTAACCCACTATTTTCTTTATTAAAGGTTGTCCAACTACAGGTTTCCTTATCATATCGTGATACACCCCATGCCCCAAACCAAATATATTTTCCATCTACTGCTATGCTACTAACATCTATTATCTTATTATAATCATCCCACTTATTATCTACCTTATTATATCTTTTCACAATCCCATCAGTTGCAAACCAGACATAATTACCATCAACTTTAATATCTTTAATTATTTTCAATGCAGTAAAAGTCTGCCAGCCAGGATAATTACTTCTTACTTTCAGGCTCAACTTAGCATCTTCAATCGCCTCATTTTTATTATCTATACTTACAGTTACATTAATTTGCTCATTAATAGAGTATATCTTGTTATCAGTCCATATACTCATATCTGCCTCTATCCCTTCTATACTGATATATCTATCAAAATTTTCTCTTAACTGTATAAGTTGCTCGGTTGTAATTAAACTTATTATATAATCTCCGGTTATTAGTCCACCTGGAATATCAAATCCTATTACCCTCTCATTATCTGCTGGAAATAAATTATCTATACTTCCTTCACCTGTATAAACCTCATTCCCTATTGTATCGAATAATCTTATAGTATAATCCCAACTATCCGCTACACCACCGATATTCTTTATGTAAATATTTACCCTTTCCCCCGGCTGATAACTTTTATCATTAAGTTTAACTTCTAATCTTGCCTGCGGGATATAAAAACTAAATTGTTTATATTTAGAAGAAGTACCACTCTGGACGCAGACAGTTCCGTAATAATACCCAGCTGTTAAACTTGCTGGAATAGGTACGCTAAGGCTAAGAGTTCCTTTTTGTGATGGTAATAAAGAAAGCAAGGTAGTAGTGCTAAAGTTAAACCCCGCAATAAAACTAACTATTTCCAGGTCTTGTTTAAACTTACCTGTATTAGTTATTTCTACCTCTGATTTTATTGCTTCCCTTACTCGATACTTTGTTTTATCTAAATCTACCTTCATAATCGCATCGCATTTAATCTTTTTTGACCCCACTAAAACTTTCCCTTCATAACTCAGGGTATAAAATAACTCATAGAGGCCAAAGTTAATCATTTTTATCGGAATCTTAATATTCAAGCTAGAAGACCCAGCAATAGCCACAGCACTAAATGTAGATGTCCCATGCCAGAGTAAAGTTTTATCTGGGGCTATAAATGAAACAGTAAAGGTACTTGATTCAATAATAGACAACCCAAGATTGGTTAGAGTGAATGGAATGGTATTGGTAGAATTGGGAATAATAGCTTCTGGAATGGTTAATTCAAGTCCTGGAATACCTTCTGAAATCTTAAAACCAGTTGCATCTAATCCTATCTTCTTTTCACCCCTATTTGCCTCTGCTTGAATGATGTATATCCCTTCATCTGCATCTTTAGATAAAGGAACATCAAAACTTATACTGATAGAACCTTTAGAAGTAAGTAATAAAGTCGTATTAGTCGCAAAAATCACAGCATTATTCGGGTTCATTATTTTTAATTGAAGATTAGTATCATATTCAATAGATTTTTCATTTGTCACCTTTAAAGTAGTATAGACAATATCTCCTTTTGCATAATTCTTCTCATCCGTAGTAATATTTAAATTTACTTCAGCTTCTACTATCCAGACCCCGTGTTCACATCTTGCTACTGCACCGTTAAAGAACCAGGTATCAGAAATCGTCCCGATATATAAACCAAAATAAGTGCTGGTAGATAAATATACCTCTCTTTCATACAGAAAACTTCTTTGAGAATGTGCAGGGACATTTATTCCTGTAATTGTACCTATATGAGCCCACCATCTACCCCCTTTTTCATGTACCCCAACACCAATATTACCATTGACCAACTCCGTACCTGTATCATTTTTAATAAAGATAGTATAGGCTACCTTTGCTCCTTTAACTGCATTCTCATTAGCTACTGCCCAGATTTTGTATCCTTCAATCCTATTTCCTGCAATGTGATGTTGCGAAATTGCAAATTGGCTACCTTCGGTTTGTGGTTGGATGGTATTGCCTGAGTTATCGTGTAACTCATAATCTATCCTGTAAATGTCCATCTTATTGAGGGATGAGAGAGGAGGGATGAAGGATGAGGGAAGACTCAATTCCCTTGTCTGATTCGGTAAAAGGCCTGGTGTAAGGTTTAATGTGTAAGGTGGTAATGGTTTTTTATCAGGGTCTATTACCTTAATCACTACCTTTTCTGCAGTTTGTGATTTGTAATTTGTGATTTGTAATTTAGTAGTTATCGTCCCATTTGGTTTAGTCTCTGGCATCTCATCCCTCATCCCTAATCCCTGATCCCTAAACTTTGCCCAGGTGATTAAATCACGAATTAGATTGGTTTCATCTGTTGACCAGTGTTGATGTCCATAGCCCCAATCTGTATACAGGGTACAAGCTACTACATACCCTTTGCCGTATTTATACATGATTAACATTGGCTGCTGATTTTTTACCCGGCGCAATATTACTTTAGCATCTGCCCATCTTGTAAAATACCCATCTGCATTAGCATCAAGGTTAGCGGAGTCCTGGCCGGCCATAATTGGATGATACTCATCGATATAACCTGCATTTTGCCAGCAAGACTGGTCTTCATTTGCCCCGTAGCCAGTAACCGTCCCTGGCAAAAACTCAAATTCATAGCCATATTTCTGCGTAAAACAAACTACCACACCACCTTCCTCAACATATTTCCGTAACCTCCATTCTAATATCTCAGAGGTATCTACACCACTCAAGCCATAGCTCGGAATGACCAGCACCTTGAAGTCAGATAACTTTCTTGCTTTGAACACGGATTGCACGGATTTACTTGGATTTGCAGCACGGATTTTTTCAATTATCTGTGAAATCTGTGGATTAAATTTAGAATTTCCTCTGTGCCTCTGTGTCTCTGTGGTTATCTCACCCGGTAATGGCTCAAAATCACGATCGATAAACCAGACAGGCTCTTTAAACCTGCCCAAAAGATGTGCCACCCCATCAACAAATCCATTCAAATATACCCCAACCTCTGCCTCTGAATCTATCTTTGCCGGTGTTGGGTAGCGTGGGTCTGAGATATCATAGGATTCATCCGGATGGTCTGTGACAATATTCTGGCCATTGGCATATTGAATAGCAGATAATTTTAAGCCAGGGACAGTTATTATTATCTGATGAATCAAATTATCATCAGGTATTAATTCCTCACCTGAGCTAACTACGAAAGAGGTGCTTGCTTGACTATCTGCTGGTAATTCTAATGTAGATGCAGGATATTGAGTAATAGAAAGGCAGCCTGATTCTTTGATAAGTTTCATCTCAATATTAGCCGTAAAAGACTTTTTCTTTGCTTTGTTAGTAATAGTAATGTAATGCGTATGTGATTCATTTGGGTTAGTGAAATTTTGCCAGGTAGGGTGGATAGATACAAAGATGGGTGGGACTATCTCAAACGACCCGCGATAAGGAGACCCTTTCAAGTCATGCCCTGGTGTATTGGCATTATCCTTTGCCTCAATAGACCAGGTATACTCTCCATAATCTAACTTATTCACTGCTGATGCCTGTTTGAAACTGCCTTGTGGAGTATCTAATTTTATCGTCTGTGGGTCAATCCCGGAGGCATAGCCATTAACTGGTGGGTCAAAAAGCGTAGCAGAGATATTAACTGCGATTGGTGTCTCCTCAGCAATAATCACCTCACCATTTGCTGGGGTGGTTGCAGTTACCTCAGGCTCCTCGGTGTCAATTAAAAAGGAATGGTAGCCTGATATTGGTACTTCAATAGTTTCTTCAATATCTTCTGAACAATCAGCAGAGGCTATCTTTACCTGTTTTGGGACTTTATCATTAATATAAAGTTTTGCTTGACCATCTGTACCTTTTGGAATGACTAATGCTCCGGAGAAATCTTTACCAGAACCCATTAGGTATATTTGTTGAGGTGTTGAAAAATCACCGTTACCTTTGACAAACAGTTTTGGTGGTGAAGGGAAAGAGTCAGATAACCTTACAGAAATATATATTCCTCCTTCTCTTACTGGTGAGTCTGGGGAGATGGATATTTGTGCAGTGATAGGACTGTTAGTAAACAGATCTTTTAGTATCTGCTTTTTAGTATAGGGATTTTTAGGTAAATCATTATGCCAAATCCATCCGAGAGGAGCAAAACTACCTGCTCCTTTAACTTCTTTCTCATCATGGACACCCATCGCCGAAGAAAAATCAATTACTCCATCACCAGGCTCACCAAGACCCAATACAGTTCTCTCCTCAGCTAAATTAGTGTAATTCACATCTGGATTTAAGTGATTTGCACAAAATTTTAGCATAAAGTTACTTAGTTGACTTAGCTGTTCATAACTTACCGCATAGACATCAGGTGCAACAAAGCCCGATACTTTTCCCTCAAGCATCTTAGCTATCTTTTTAGTTCCTTCTGGGTGTTGATGTGTGAGGTATGCCCAGTTGCTCCCACCCTGTGGTGCCGCAGTCATGATGACTTGATTTATGTCATGGCCGTAGCGGGGGATATCTTTGATAGTCTTAGTTTTTGGGAAACCAGTACGAGGATCAGTGTATGTATATTCCATTGTAGGTTTATACTGATTTCCATACATCATAGTATAAAATTCAGTTACCAATCCACCTCTTGAGTGAGCAACAATATCTACTTTCTTAGCTCCTGTTCGTCTCTTAACCTCATCTATCGCTTGTTTAAGCAATTTCACATCCTCTTGTATAAATCCTTGTCCACGATTAGGAAAATCTCCACCTACATCTGATAAGGTAAACACCTGAAATCCTGCATTTTGTAATGTCTTTTTTAGACAGCCCTTCTCAAAGGTTTCAGAAACATCATTAACACCAGGAACTATCAGGACTGGATATCTTTCAGCAAAGGCACTACTTATCCAAAATAAAGTAAGAACTAAACCTAAAACTATCCTCTTAATCATGTTGTTCACCTCCAAAAAATTAAAAATTTAAGTCTAAAACTCAAACTCACTATCTGGAGTGCCAGTATTTAACTGTATATTACTTAATGTAATCTCTTCTTTTACATTAGTTCTAAATTGAGTATGGGCAAATTTTGTTGGTATCCAAGTATTATTAGTTAGCTCAAAATCTTTAATTTCGGCTCTAAAGGTTAATAAGTCATTTTCAGGTATGCTATAGCCCTCAATTTGTGTAATTACCCCTTTCCCATAATTGACATAGAGCCATAACTTTCCATTTGGATTAGGATAATTATAATCATCCTCAGGATTACTAGCTTTCGGCACTGCCTCAATGACCCAAATATCAGGTTCAGGATTATCAATCACCCTACTATCAAACTTAGTAATTATCTCATCCAACCGCCAATAGAAGTCAAACCTATCCGGGTCTAACAGAGTATACCAGGGTAAATTAGTAGGTCTTACAGGTGTATCTTGAGTAGCTTCAACAGCCCATCCATCACCCATTCTCCTATACTCAATATTGTTCTTCTTAACTAATGTAAAAAGTTCATTTGGAGGTATCCATTTAAGTTTATCCGGTGCTTTAAAGAAAAACTTCTCATCCTGTGTAATTAAATCACCTACTATGCCTAACCATTTAGCAAATTCAGAATCCCATGTCTTGAAATTCCAATTTGCCTTCAAATCCTGAATCTTATGGTAATTAGATTCAACCTTATCGAGTAGTTGTTGAACCGTAGGAGTTCCGACTTGCCTCTGGATTTTAGGTTTTAGCCTTTCAGTCTTCCTTGCTCCTTGCTCCTTGCTCCTTGCTCCTCCCGGCTCACCACCCATACCATTTACACTAACATACAAACCAACCACTAACCCAAAAACAATCAAACTACCAATTAAACCTTTTAAACTTCTTTTACTCATTTTACTTTACCTCCTTGGTTTTAATTTTTTAGTAATCGAATTAAACGGATATATCGGATTTTTTATCTGTTTAATCCGCTAAATCCGATTACTTATATTATACCCTAAAAATTCAAAAAAGTCAATGATATTTATTTGTGTTAATTCATGCTATCCGTATCATCCGTATACTTTTAATTCACAATTCAAGATGTGACCCTATACTACCCCAAGATGTGACCCTATACTACCCTGACCCTATACTACCCACTATACTACCCAAGATGTGACCCTATACTACCTATACTACGTGGACCCTATACTACCATTGACCCTATACTACCATACTACCTGCAATAAAAGATTCCACATCTTCGTAATTGGTGCATCAAAATCCTTCATATAACATACTGTTCCCAATGTCCAGTTTAATTTTTCAATTGGGGCATAGGTAATATATCTCCCTCTGGTTACATCTTCTTGATAGTCAGGTTTATGAACTTCAGTTATTGTAGGTATCTCCTGTGGTATTTCAACGATATGCTTTCTTTTTTCATTTAGTAAAAATG
>JBFLXS010000101.1 GCA_040755795.1 bacterium
AGTTGAGTTGATAAAAAATGCTTCACCTATTTTCTTCCCTTTGTGTCCTTTGCGTTATTACTTTGTGCCCTTTGTGGTTTATCCTTTTTTAACCGCAAAGAACGCAAAGAAATCGACCGCAAAGAACGCAAAGATTAAAGGTAAAAGGAATCATAGAAAATTCACGAAACTCCAGATAAAAGGAACCGTCCCAAATTTCGGGAAAGGCACCTGGATTAAATAAAGGAGGCTCTCAGAATGAGTTTGTTAGAAATAAAGGATTTAGTGGTAAAGGTTAATAATAAGCAGGTGTTAAATGGCGTCCATCTAAATATTGAAAAAGGAGAGGTGCATATCTTGATGGGACCAAATGGCTCTGGCAAAAGCACTTTAATTATGACCTTATTAGGTTACCCTCATTATCAGGTGGTAAGCGGAAAAATAACCTTTGCGGGTACTGAATTAAATTCTAAACCAATTCATCAACGGGTAAAATTAGGATTGTCGGTTGCTTTTCAATCTCCACCAGAGATAAGGGGTGTAAAATTGCGCGATTTAATCAGAATAGCCGGTGGTAAAACTCTCTGGGACTCGTTTAAAGAACCACAAGAATCATTCGCCACACCTCTTTTAACTAAAGTAGGACTTTTACCAGAGGTTTTTCGGGATAGAGAGGTTAATGTTGGTTTCTCAGGTGGTGAGCGAAAACGCTCAGAAGTAGCTCAAATATTTGCCTCAAAACCAAAATTAATGATTCTTGATGAGCCTGATTCTGGCGTTGATATTGACTCGCTAAAAATGATTGGTAAAGATTTAGGTGAATATATTGAAGAAAATCATTGTGCCTGTCTGGTTGTTACCCATTACCGCCATATTCTACCTTATTTAAGACCCGATTTAGCCCATGTAATGTGCGGTGGCAGGATTGTTAAAACAGGCGACCCGATAGAAATATTTACCCGCATTGAAGAAAAGGGATTTTGTGAATATTTAGAACTTTGTCCCCCAGGATTGAAAGCCATTATTGAGAAGGAGATGAAAAATGACTGATTTCAGAGAAGAATTAAAAGCATCCGCAGAAAAAGTAAGAGAGAAACCTGCTCTGCTTGGCACAGATATAGATATTGATAAATTTAGTTCAAAACCAGCCTATGTAGAGATGATTTCTTCCCCGGATAAATTAACCGGCCAGGTGGCTGAAAAGGCTCATCAAGTAGGAATAAATCCAGATGAAAATAAACGCTCGGGAACATTCTTTCAGTATGACCACACGCCTATTCTTGCCTGTCAGAAGAAAGGGATAAAAGGAGTTGAGGTATTAAGTACGGCTGAGGCACTTAAACAGTATGATTGGCTAAAAGATTATTACTGGAAAGCAGTTGCCGTAGATATGGATAAATACACTGCCAGAACAGAAATCAATCTGACAGGTGGTTATTTTATCCGCAGTAAGGAGGGTGTTAAATTGAATGTGCCAGTGCAAGCCTGTTTGTTCATTGGCACTGCGGGATTATTACAAGCGGTGCATAATATCATTATTGCCGAAGAAAATTCTGAACTCCATATCATCACTGGCTGTACCACCCATCCATTGGTTTCCAGCGGGATGCATATCGGCATCTCGGAATTTTATGTGAAGAAAGGGGCAACGATTACCTTTACCATGATTCACGGTTGGGCAGAAGATGTTGAAGTCAGACCAAGAACTGGTGCAATTATTGAAGAAGGTAGCACATTCATCTCCAATTATATCTGTTTTAAACCCGTCAAAAGCATTCAGATGTATCCAACCTCGTATTTAATGGGCAAAAATAGCCGCGTCAGATACCATACTTTGCTTTATGGTTGTAACAACTCTCTACTTGATGTTGGTTCAAGGGCAGTGCTTAAGGCTGAAGGAACACGGGCGGAAATGACTACCAGAGCAATTGCCAGAGACTCTACTCAGATAATCGCCAGAGGACATCTGGTTGGAGAAAAGGCTGAAACTAAAGCACATCTTGACTGCCGTGGACTACTCTTAAGTAATAAAGCAAAAATTCATTCTATCCCCGAACTTGAGGCAAAGGCAGAAGGATGTGATTTGAGCCATGAAGCCGCTGTAGGTAAAATCGAGGAGGCTCAATTGTGTTATTTGATGAGTCGTGGCTTAAATGAAGATGAGGCAACCGCATTAATCGTGCGTGGCTTTTTAGACCCGGAGGTACCAGGACTCCCTGAACATCTTAAACAAGAAGTCCGACGAACAATAGAACTAACTTCGGAAAAGGTGATGTAGGGATTAGGTGTCAGACCTTTTTATGACCTTATCCTTACCCACATCTTTTACTGGACAATGTTATTAACTATGCATTCATTCACAATTCACCATTCACAATTTTTTCCCTAAATTTCCTTAATAATGGTGAATTGTGAATTGTCAATTGTCAATTATTAAAACCCCTTTCTTCTCACGCTTCACGGTGTCCACTAAAACTTGTGGGTAAGGATAAGTTTTATGACGACTGACTATTCAAAGATAGATAAATTAAAAAATATCCTTTCAGAAATGGGCGGTGTGCTAATTGCTTACTCTGGGGGTGTGGATTCTACCTTACTGGTCAAAATAGCCTATGATGTGCTCGTGGATAGAGTCCTTGCCGTCACCGCCAGGTCACCACTTTACCCTACATCAGAGATTGAATCTGCAAAGGCAATGGCAAAAAAACTGGGCATCAAGCATCTAATTATTGATTCCGATGAGTTAAAAATCCCTGACTTTGCGGATAATCCCAGAAACAGATGTTACCTGTGCAAAAGGGAATTATTCAACCAACTATGCCAGATTGCCAAAGAATACGGTCTGCCATACATACTCGATGGCTCAAATGTGGATGATATTTCTGATTTCCGACCGGGTAGAGAGGCTATTAAAGAGTCTGGCGGTCGGTCTTTACTGGAAGAAGTCGGATTGACTAAAAATGAAATCCGAGAGATATCAAAAATGATGGGATTACCTACCTTCGATAAACCCTCAATGGCCTGTCTTGCCTCCAGATTCCCTTATGGTATGCGGATTACTCCTCATGCTCTAAAAATAGTGGAATCTGCAGAAGAATTCATTAAAGGATTTGGCATATCTGTTGTCCGCATAAGGCACTATGGAAACTATTGCCGAATTGAAGTGCTTGAAGAAGAAATACCCCTCCTCCTGAAGAGGCAAAAGGAAATAGTGGCTAATCTCAAAAAACTTGGCTATACTTACATTAGCATTGACCTGGAAGGTTATCGAACCGGAAGTATGAATGAGGCGTAAAAAGAAGGTTGAGAAGGAGAAAAAGGAAAGATGTAATACATCAGTTATTTGGGGGAATGAAAATAGTAGGCAAGTAGGTAGTAGGGAAGTAGGAAAGGGATAAAGTATGTGCACGGTATTCCTCTTCTGGGGGCAATGTCTCCCCCTTTCCTACTTTCCTACTCTCCTACTTCCTACTTTCAGGAAAATCCCCCATTTCACTGACCCATTACGAAAGATAAGATTTTTTATTGACAATTCTTCCATTTTATGATATGATACTATTTATTATGCCTTTCAGAAGACAAATTCTTATTTTAGCCTTATTATTGTTTTTGAACAGAAATTTAGAGGCAAAAACAGTGGCTATCTTAGAATTTGAGGATTTAAGTAGCCCACTTAATCTTGCTGGTCAACAAATTTCTTATGATTTAATTGCATATTCTCTTGCAAAAGAGTTTAATATAATTGACCAGAGGGTAGTAAAAAAGGTATTTGATTTAGCCGCATTTAAAAAAATGGGTGTAATTACCAAAGATAGGGCGTATTCCTTAGGAAAATTATTAGATGCAGATGTATTGGTTATCGGTAATTACCAGGTTTTAGAAAGGGATTCATTATTAATAAATACCGCTTTTATTAATACCCATTATGAGGAAATCCCGGATTTAGATAAACAGATTCTCAATTGTTTTGAGCGAGTTTTTAGTTTAGAAGGTCGGATAAAAGAAATTGATAAAAAAGGTATTTTTATTGATATGGGAGAAGATGCGGGCTTAAAATTAGGGGATAATTTTGCAGTTATTCAGAATAATGTCTCAACAGGAAATGTAAAAATAGTCAAAGTAGATAAAGAATCTTCAGAAATAGTCCAAACCACAGATATAAAACTAAGTGTCGGTGATAAAGTCAGAAGATATCCACTGGAATGGACACCTAAGACCGCAAGACATTTAATTGTCAGCCCAACACCAGCCGCTCAACAAGTAGAAATTGATGAAAAATCGATTGGAGTCAGTCCACTTATCATCAAAAATATCCAGAACAAGGAAATTACATTAAAGATAACTAAAGCCAGGTATAAACCTACATTAGCCAGGATAAATTTCTATGATTATTCGCTGTTAAACCTTTCTTTTGCATTGCCTAAATCAGTTGAACAAGAGATAATTCCTAAGGTAGAAGGCTCGGTGCTTATTACCTCTTCACCATCATCAGCGTATGTCTATATGGGTAAAACCCTTAAAGGGATGACGCCTTTACTTATCTCTAATTTACCTGCGGGTGTGTATCGAATAAATATTGGAAAACCAGGATATGAGAATGTGGAAAACAGAGTGATAATAGATGGACCTGGTCAGAAAAAGGTAGATGTAAAACTAAAATCTATTCTCCCATCATTACCACCTAAAGAGGCACCACCAGAATTATTGACAGTTCAAACGCCAAATATTCTAAAAGAAGGTGAAATAGACATTGGGTTAAAGTATCCAGAAGGATTTATTCTGAGAGCCGCTTCACCAATAGAGAATTTAGAACTCCGTATCCAGGGATTAGGGATTGGAGCAAAGCAGACACTTTTAAAAAACCTCGCCTTAGATTTTTATTATCAGACTTATGATATGCGGGAACATCAGAAGGAAAAATCCTGCGGTATTTCCACACTTCTATCTGCACCAATTAAATTGCCATTCGGACATTCTGAATATTACTTAGGGGCAGGATTGTTAAGAAAAAATGCCCATAGTCAATTGCGATATAGTGGTGGTTTAATGAGCCAATTGACACGGGATTTGTTTTTATTACTTGAATATGATAAAATTGAGGGCTATGGTGTAGGTTTGAGATTCCCTCTTGCTCATCAATTTGAGGTTTTAATTGGTCTGGGTAAAGAAAATGGTGATTTTCGATACGATGCCGGGATATTTTTTAGGGGAAGTGTTAAATAAAATACTGGTAACATTTTAGCCATCTGAAGTGAAATTCAGGTAATCAGTTATCGGTCATCAGGTTATCGGTAAAGAGAAAAGATCATTGGTTGTTACCGATTACCTGATTACCGATTACCTTGCACTTCATTTGGGTAAATAGTTACTTAAAAACTACAGTTTCCTGATTTTGCAGAACTCTAATAGGAGTGGGAGAAAATGATTAAGCATATTTTATTCGTTATCGTTATTTTAAGCCAATTTTTAGGTTGTGCCACGGTTCAAACAGGATTAGAGCGGGAGGAAAGCATATTTATCTCCACACAACAAGAAATCGCAATTGGAGAACAGGTCGTCCAACAGATAGAAAAAGAAAATAAGGTTTTAAATAATCCGTCTTTAACCCAATATGTCCATGCTGTTGGTCAAAAGTTAGCCGGGGTATGTTTTCGTAAGGATATAGTCTATCATTTTAAGATAATAGATTCTGAGGTAATTAATGCCTTTGCCCTGCCAGGTGGATATATTTATATTTATCGCGGGGCATTAGAATTTATGGATAATGAGGCGCAATTAGCCGCTGTGCTTGCCCATGAAATAGGTCATATCGCCGCCAGACATTCGGTCAAACAAATACAAAAATATCAGACTTATGACATTTTAGCCGGTATCCTTTTAAAAGACCAAAAAAAAGCTATTCAAGACCTTTCAAACATTGCCGCTAATCTTGTCTTTTTAGGATATAGCCGTGAGGCAGAATTTGAGGCTGATGACCTGGGGATTCATTTCCTCTATCAAGCCGGCTATGACCCAAAAGGTATGGTAGAATTCTTTAATAAACTAAAACAAAAAGAAAAAGAGAAATCCAGTAAAATAGAGATTCTGTTAAGAACTCATCCGCTGACTTCAGACAGGATAAGGCGAGTTGAAGAAAAAATCGCCTCATTACCACAAAAGCCCAATTTAATACGAAATGAGGCGGGATTTAAGAAGGCAATTGGTAACTGGTAACTAATTATCATTCACCAGTTACCATTTACCATTCACCAGTTACCAGTTACCATTTACCAGTTACCATTTACCATTTACCATTTACCAGTTACCAGTTACCATTTACCATTTACCATTTACCAAAATAAAGGAGGTAATCTTATGGTCGGTTTTTTAGAAATAACTTTAGTTGTTCTTCTGTTTGCAACGATATTAGTCTGGGCAATTTTAATTACATTTCTCTGGTGGGAGTTATTACAGTTGAAAAAGATAAGACAGGAAATGGAAGAATTACCAACTAAATTATCTGAGGCATTAAGATTTATGGAGGATGCAGATGGGATTTCCAATAATATGAAGGAAGAAGTTATGCCAATGATAATGGGAGCAAGCAGTGATTTAAAAATCGTTGCTGATGATATGCGAACATCGATGGAGACTATCGTAAAATCCTTAAAAGACCCACCTCCCTGGCTCAATCAATTAGTCGCCGCAATTGATATGAAACTTGAAAATAAACTGGGTAAAGTGGAAAAAGGTATTAGTGAGTTATTAAAAAGGTAGAAATAAGGGAATAGGTCTTAACTTCTTCCCTGAAATTTCCCTTGACTAAATTCAAATTATTTGCTATCATAATTAATAACAATGAAAGAAATAACAGATTTTGTCGTCAATAATTTAAAAATTCTCACTCATTATCTAAAAAGAACCGAAGGAAAAGATTCAATTCCTCTTGAACAAAATGACTTTGACAAACTACTTAATTGGGTTGTTGGGATAGTCGTCATTGGGTTTGTTATTTTAAGTTTCTTCTTCCTTCATAATGTTACTGTTTTATGGATGTCTGTTTTATTTCTGGTAATTCTTCTGGCGATGCATAATTTTATTCTCCTCAAGGCGCGAAGTGATGAAAAAATAAGTAACTATCGTGCCGAACAACTCGCTACCCTTCAACAAATATCCTTAGGACTAACCTCTACCCTTCATATGAATGAGATTCTGGAGTTAATTCCATCGGCGGGTGTCAAATTAGCCCGGGTAGAGGGTTGTTTAGTTAGTCTGGCAGGGAAGATGAAAGAAGACATAATCCCTAAGGCTAAAGAAGGCATTCAAACAGACCTGGCACAAATGGAAACCAAAGGAAAGATAAGTAATTGGCTGGTTCAGCACAAAACATCCCTCGCTATCCAGGATTTATCTACAGACCCCAGAATGCCTGACTGGGTAAAAAGTGAAGGATTCTCCTCATATCTTGGACTACCACTGAAAGTCAGGGATGAAATAATTGGTGTTTTAGAATTTTATTCTAAAACCCAGCGTAGTTTCACCACTGAAGAAATAGACTTACTTAATATATTTTCTGCCCAGGCCGCAACCGATTTAGAAAATGCCAGACTTTATGGAATCACTAAAGATGCTTTACAACGCGAAATTACCAGCTCTATGGCTTTACTCAAAATAGAACAAGCCATTACCACAAAATTCGACCTTAAAGAACAATTAAATTTAATTATGGCGGGTGCGATTGACATAACTCTGGCAGAGAAATCTTCTCTCTGGTTAATTGATGAGATTTCAGGAGAGGTTATTTGCAAAGGCACATATCCTCTTGAGGAAAAATTAGCGAAATCAAGTGTTCGATTCGGTGAAGGAATTACAGGTTGGGTGGCTAAAGAAGGTAAATTACAAAATATACAGGATTTAAGTAAAGATTCACGGTTTGTTAATCCCTTAAAACAAGACCTTTATTCTCAACTCTCTGTTCCTCTAATGTATAAAGAAAAAACTATAGGTGTGCTCAATGTCTTCAATTCAAAGCGTGAAGAAGGATTTAATGAGGCAGATGAAAAAATACTTATGGTTTTAGCCTCTCAAACCGCTGTCTCCTTACAAACCATTAAATTATATGCCGAACTAAAAACCGCGGCTAATGCCCTATCGGTATTATATGAAATAAGTAAAACTATTAGTGAGGGTAGAGAACTCCAGGAGGTATTAACCTTAATTCTGAAGAAAGGGAGTGAAATATTCCAGGCTCAACATGGCTCGATTATGTTATTAGATGAATCTTCAGGTGAAATGAGGATTAAAACCGCTGAAGGACTTTCTGAAGAAATTATTAAACATACAGTTAAAAAACCAGGAGATGGAAGTATCGCCGGTTGGGTGGCAGAGAAAAAAGAACCTCTACTACTTATTGGTAAAGTGGATGATGTTCGATTCAAATCAGGCAAAGTAGAAACTGAGATTAAAGATGCTATGTGTGCCCCATTGATTCTTAAGGATAAATTAATTGGTGTTTTTAATATTAGTAATCGAGTTGGAGCGGGTGTATTTACAGAATCTGACCTGAATTTACTCTGCACTTTAGCCAATGAGGTCAGTATTGCCATTGAAACAGCAAGATTATATGAAATAATTACTCAACGGGTAACAGAATTATCAAGTTTTTATATTATCTCGACTGCTTTATCTTCTACTCTCAGTCTTTCCGAAATCTTCAAAATCGTCATGGAAAGAATAACGACAATATTCCCAGACTTTGCCATAAGTATCTCTCTTTATGAAAAGGATAAATTAAAGAGAATAGCCGAACGCGGCTTTGGAGAAGATAAAACTTTAGACGCAGAGTTAGAATTAGAAAAGGATGAATTAAAAGAAAAACTAAAACCTTTATTTGTTAGCAAAAGATACCTTTGTTTTAAAACAACAGAAGATATATCCAATTTGAAAATACTGGTTGGGACAGGAAAAATAGAGTATGCTTTATTATTCCCATTAGTGGCAAAAGATAAGGTCATTGGTATTTTAACCCTTATCTCGCAAACTAAAGAAGAATTAACCAAAGAAGAGATAAGATTGCTTACTGCCCTTTCACAAGCCACTGCTTCCTCCATAGAAAATGCTAAACTATACACTCAGACAACTCGACGATTGCAAGAATTATCAGGGCTACAACAAATAACCAATAAAATGGCATTAACGACAAATACAACTGAGCTTTTAGCCCTGGCAGTAAATGTCATTAATGAAGTCATAGGTTCAGAATTGGGACTTGTATTTCTGTGGGATGAAGACCGTAAGGAGTATATCGTTAAGGTTGGTCAGGGTAAAAAGAGGGTAAGCGAAGGACTATTTAAAGCACTTAAATTTAAACTGGGTGAGGGTATAGTTGGCTGGGTAGGTGAAAAAGGAGAAGGTGTAATACTTGATGATGCCCGCAAAGACCCAAGATTTAAACAAATAGGAGATTTATATGTCCGAAGTGTCCTTGCTGTTCCAATCATTAAAGATAATAAACCAATAGGGGTTATGGAATTTATAAATAAACTACCCGCAGGTGGAGGATTTTGTAGTGAAGATGAACGAATGGTTTCTATCATCGCTAATCAAACAGCCATTATTTTAAGTAATGCTGAGGCATTTGATGAGATAAAGCGTCGGGCATTACAACTATCTACAGTTCAAGCAGTGAATAAAATGATTACATCAGTATTTGGTGTGGAGGAACTGTTAACACAAATTGTCGAGTTGACGGCTAAGGTATTACGAGTTAAAAAGGCAAGTTTATCTTTATTAGAGCCAGATGGTCATGTTAAGTTAGAAGCGGCTTATGGATTAACCTATATGGAACAAGAGCGAGAAGAAAAATTAACACCAGGATTTGGAATTGCCAGTAGGGTCATCCAAACCAATCATCCATTCTTGATTAATAATTTACCAGAAGATACAACCTTAAGCGAAGAGGAGAAAAATATTTATATTGAAAAATCATACCTGGGTGTGCCTCTTAATATTAGAAAAAAGACCGTTGGAGCATTGACTGTTTCATCAAAACTTAATGAGTCTTTCTTTAATGAACAGGATATTGAAGTTTTAACTACTATTTCTGAACAATCATCAATTGTAATCGAATATGCAAAATTATACCAAAATCTGCAAAGACACAGTATGGATACTTTGCGGAGCCTTTCATTGGTAATTGAAACAAGAGACCCGTTCACAAAGGGACATTCAGAGGCTGTAGAAAAATATGCAGTCGCCATTGGTAAAGAATTGAATCTTTCTAATGATGCCCTTAAAACATTAGAAGTATCTGCCCTTTTACATGATATTGGGAAGATAGGCATAAAGGAGAGTATTTTACTCAAGACAGAAAAGGAATTGAGTATTGATGAACATCGGGAGATAAGGAATCATCCGTTCCTGGGTAGTCAAATTTTAAGACCACTGGAATTTTTGAAGGATGTTATCCCGATTGTTTATCATCATCATGAACGGTATGATGGCACAGGTTATCTGGATGGATTAGCCGATGAAAAAATACCATTGTTAGCCAGAATCATTGCTGTGGCAGATACCTTTGATGCAATGACCTCAACACGGGCATTTCGGGAAAGTATGTCTGATGAGGAAGCAATAGAGGAATTAAAAGACCAATCCGGGAAACAATTTGACCCAAAGGTAGTCGAGGCTTTCCTGAAAATACATCCCATCCTGCGCAAAGACGCCCTTGAAAAAGCAAGGCGGGAAAAAGAGAAAAAGAAAAAAGAAATTAAATCAGCCACACCAGTAGGTGAACATAAGATTTGGGAAAGATATGAGTAGGCATCTCTTCCCGTAACCGTTCAGGGATATAGCCACAGAGTCACAGAGAACACAGAGGGAATATATAACCACGAATGAACACGAATAATAAAAAGATTCGACCTGTGCGGTTAAATGTAAAATGGATAATGTAAAATGAAAATGTATAACTGAAAGGTAATGAGTTTTGCGAAGTCCTAAAATTTCCCATTTTTCATTTCCTATTTTACATTTTACATTTATTTTTCCTGTAACCGTTCAGGTGGTAATTTACCGCAGAGACGCAGAGGAACAGAGAAGATATGGAAATAAATCAGATAACAGAAAAGATTATTGGTGTAGCCATTGAAATACATAGGACCTGCTTGCCGAGTGTTCAGCCGGCAAGCCAGATTTGTTAATCCATCCCTGATTTTCATCAGGGCAAGTTTAATGTTGTTGGACTCAAGAGCTTGCACTGATGAAAATCAGGGATGTTAAGCCTATCGTCCATAAATTTTAATTTTCTTCTCTGCGTCTCTGTGTCT
>JBFLXS010000102.1 GCA_040755795.1 bacterium
TAAATTAGGATTGCTTATAAATTTCAATGTATTAAGACTCAAGGAAGGAATTAAAAGGGTGGTGAACAACCTATAATCTTTGCGTTCTTTGCGGTTAAAAAAGGATAAGCCACTTAATCTTAAAAAAACTTGAATATCGAGTATAAGGAAATACACATGGAAAGTTTTCGAACAGCAAAAGTTGGGGCTTTAATTAAAGAAGAAATTAGTGATATAATTACCCGGAAAATAAAAGACCCACGCATTGGATTTGTAACAATCACGGATGTTGAAGTATCAAAAGACCTTCAGGTAGCAAAGGTATTTGTGAGTATCTATGGTGATGATGAGTCGAAAAGGAACACATTAGAAGGATTAACAAATGCCCGTAGATTTATTCATAATGAATTACGAAAACGGATGAGGATTAAATTTATCCCGGAGATTATCTTTAAAATTGATACCTCGATTGAATATGGAATGCACATCAATGAGTTACTACAAGAACTAAAAGAGAAAGGATAAAGGTAAAATGGAGCTACTCTCTTCCATTGTGAATGTCTTGCAAAAAGAGGATAATTTCCTTATTACTGCTCATATCCATCCAGAAGGAGATTCGATTGGAAGCCAATTAGCCACAGCCATCCTGCTTCAAAAATTAGGCAAGAGGGTAACGATTATTAACGAAGACCCACCACCGGAAAATTATCATTTCCTGCCAGAATGTGACAAGATTCTTATTTACACCCCAGAGTATGAGAGATATAAATTTGATGTGGGAATAGTCTTAGATTGTAATCAATTTGAGCGGGTAGGTAAGGTTGCGGGTCTAATTAAACATGTCCCGCTCATTATCAATATCGACCATCATCCCGATTCCCCGGGCATAGGTGATTATAATTATATTAATACAACCGCCAGTGCTTGTGCTGAACAAATCTATCAGGTCATTAAAGCAATGGATTTTAAATTAGATTATAATTTAGCCCTACCTTTGTATGTGGGCATTATGACTGATACGGGTAGCTTTAAACAGGTAAATACTACGCCTACTTCACATAAAATAGTTGCGGAATTGTTAAACTGTGGAATTGACCCTAATGAAGTTGCCTCTCAAATATATGAGGCGAACACCGCGAGTTCTGTTAAGTTATTAGGTAAGATCTTAGATAGTTTAAAAACAAACCTGGATGGGAAAATAATTATAGCTCACATTACACAAAAAATGCTTAAGGAAACAGACCCAGCCAGTGAAATCGAACCAGAACGAATAATAGACCAACTCAGGTCAATTAAGGGGGTAGAAGTAATTCTACTTTTTAGAGATTTAGGACATGATAGGATTAAGGTAAATTTGCGGTCAAAGAGTGCCTTTAGTGTAAGTGAGATTGCTAAGATTTTTAGTGGTGGTGGACACATGCGGGCGGCTGGTTGTGTCATTGAAGGCTCATTATCTGATGTAGAAAAAAAGGTGGTAGAAGAGGTAACAAAAAGATTAGCGTAATACGTCAGTTATTTGGGGGAATGAACATTAACCTGCGGAGGACAAAGCAATGAAAATAGTAGGCAAGTAGGTAGTAGGGAAGTATGAAAGGGATAAAGGATGTGCACGGTATTTCTCTGCTGGGGGCAATGTCTCCCCCTTTCCTACTTTCCTACTCTCCTACTTCCTACTTTCAGGAGAATCCCCCATTTCACTGACCCATTACAGATTAGCGGGCTAACTGTTCTTTGTGGAGAAAGTTCACACTCACAAATAGCCTTTTATCTCTAATTTTACCGCATTAATTCTTTCTTCTAATTTTTGTGGAGAGATGGTCAAGCAATCCATCCCAAAAATCATCCTCTCAAGTGCTGTATCTCGAGTGGCAACGAAAATAGTTTTACCTTCGCCCCGCTCGTTATAAACCAATCTTTCAATTAAGGAATCAGCGGTTTGCTTTCGTTTAGAAAAGATAACCTCTACTCCAAACTGGCTACTTTTAGTTATTAATTTCTTATCCGTCTTGTATCCATCAAAAACAACAATTACTCTATCACCCGTAAAGGCTTGATATTCGGCGAGGATTTCAATCAACTTATTTCTTGTGTATTCAAAACCACTTCTTTTTAATTCCTTTTTTAAATCAGCCCATTGCTTAATAATATTATATCCATCAATAATTAATATATTCATTCCTTTGTATTTGTGTGGTTGTTTATTAAAGTCTCCTGGGCAAAATCACTCGTTAGCAATTCAGTTTCAATTATCTGGTTTTTAGGGTCAATCTCAAGGTCTAATTCAGGGAGTGTGATTTCTTTCCGTTTAGCCTCTGAAAACAGGACAAAGAAGACTAACATCGCTAATAAAGGAATAGTTGACATAAATCCTACTCCAGATATTTTATTGAAGATAAACAAGATAAAAATCTCTAAAAGAACAACCGCAGTAATTCCAATAATAAGATATGTTGTCCAGGGGGTAGTTTTAGGCTTTAAAATCTCGGCTATTTTTTCTAATTCTTTAAGGTTATGATAAGCGCGGGCGTAGGCGTGGTCTAATGTAATCGCTTGCTCAAATTTTGCTTTTGCCTCATCAATCATTTTTAATTTAACCAGGGTAATGCCCAGATTGTTATGGACATTTGACATTTGAAAATCAATCTCCAATGCCTGTTTATATTCTTTCTTAGCCTTTTCATAAGATTCTAATTCCAGATATAAATTTCCCAGATTGATATATGCCTCTTTTAAATTTGGGTTTAGTCTTTTAGCCTCAAGATATTCAATTTCTGCCTCATGATACCGTTTGAGGTCGGCTAATAATTTACCAAGATTAAGATGTGCTATAGCTAAAGAGGGTGATGACTGGGGTAATTTTTTGATTGCATCCCCAAATTCATTTTCTGCCTCCGCATATTTTCCCAGTTTAATTAATATAATGCCCATGTTATTTTGAGCTAACCCGAGTTTAGGGGCTAATTCTATTGCCTTTTTATAGGCATTTTCAGCCTCAATAAGTCTATTCATTTTTCCCAGGATAATTCCGTAATTATAGTGGGCAATGACCAGCTCTGGATTTATTCGGATAGCCCTTCTAAATTCTTTTTCTGCTTCATCATAGGCCTCTTCCTTAGCCAATGAAATCCCGATATTAATGTGTGTTAGGGGATTAATTTCTTCCTCCCCTTGAGTTAATAATACCTCATTTTCCATTTTTATTTACCTCTGCCATTTTAAATTATCATATCATATCGATAACCTTCTGTCAACTAAAAAAATTAGTCGGGTCTGTGATTCAGACAGTAGACTATGGACATCAGACCTCAAACTTTAGTTAATTAGTATTCATTCGTAAAATTCGTGTCATTCGTGGTAAAAAAAATTTCTTGACTTACAAAAATGTTGATGTTATAATGATTTTATGGATAAGAAGTTCGTAGGACTTATTCCAGCCAGAGGGGGGTCTAAAAATATCCCTTTGAAAAACATAAAACCACTTCAAGGCATTCCTTTGATTGCCTACACCATTGAAGAGGCATTGAAATCAAAATATTTAGATAGAATAATTGTCTCAACAGATGATGACCAGATTGCAAAGATTTCTAAAGAATACGGGGCTGAGGTGCCATTCTTAAGACCAGCAGAATTAGCCACTGATACCGCACCAACCTTACCTGTAATTCAACATGCCTTGAGGTATCTTGAGTCTGAAGGATATATCTCGGATTTTGTCGTTTTGTTACAGCCAACCTCGCCATTACGCCCGGTAAAATACATTGATGCGGCAATTGAGAAAATTCTGGAGACAGATGCAGATTCGGTTATTACCATTACCGAGTCGGAGATTCATCCGTACTGGATGTGTAAATTAGAGGGGGATAAAGTATCTCCGTTCATCAAGACCAATAGTTCATTAAGAAGGCAGGATTTACCTGTTATTTACAGGCTAAATGGTGCGGTAGTTGTCAGTAAAACAGAGGTAATATTAAGTGGTAAATCTTATCAAGAGCAAGATGTTCGCGCCATCATTATGGAGTCTATTTATTCAATTGATATTGATACTCCATTAGATTTCTACCTGGCAGAAAGGTTAATGGAATTAAAAAATACTGATTCCTTCACTTTGTTGATTTAAAATATTCCACTGTTTTTTTAACCTGCTTTTCCTTCCAACTCTCAACACACCAATCAGGATAAGTGTGTCCCAAATTTATTGGCTAAAGGTGAATTCTACTCGTTTTTGTCTCATCGAAGTTTTTTGATTTTTTGGGTGATTAGCCCAAAATTGTTATTGACATAGGGTAAAATTTGTGGTAACATATCCTCATAATGAGCAAAAGTGGAGGTAATATCCAAAATGCCCAAAAAGCAAATTCCTATCAGTAAATGTCCCAAATGGAGGTATGTTAATGAAAACATTAACTTTGGAAATGCCTGATACACTGGCAGAAGAGATAAAGACTGCAGATAGCAGGTATATTTGTGAATTGATTAATTTAGGGATAAGATATCTAAAGATGGAAAATGCCCTATTATTATTGAAAAATGGGAATGTTTCTATTGGTTATGCGGCTAAAACAGCAGGTGTATCTGAGGATGAAATATCTACTCTTGCGTATGCCAGGGGTCTTACGCCTATCTTTAGCAAAGAAACTTTAAAAGAAGAACTTGGAATACCAGGAGACTAAAGTGGAAGTAATATCAAATTCTGGCCCGTTAATGGCATTGGGTAAATTAAATCTGCTTTACTTATTAAAACGATTGTATGGTAAAGTAATTATTGCGGATAGTGTTTATAAAGAATCTGTAACTATGGGGAAACTAAAAGGCTCTCAGGATGCCTTGACAATTGAGTTGTTTTTACACCAAAACAAATGGAATCCTTTAAAAATCCAGATTGACGAAATCAACTCAGAAATTCGCTACTCAAAATTAGATGATGGAGAAATAGAAAGTATCCATCTGGCAATGAGTTTCCCTAATAGTCTGCTATTACTTGACGATGAAAAGGCAAGAGAATCTGCTCGTAAAAAAGGGTTGAAAGTAAAAGGGACAGTCGGTGTTTTAGTCGAAGCATACCAAAAAGGTATAATTAATCTTGAGGAATTAGAATTCTTCTTAAATGAAATCTCTAAAAGAAAAGATATCTGGATAAGTGAGGAACTATGTCAGGAAATTATGAGAGAATTAAAAAATAGGTAACCGTTCAGGTATAGCTAAAAAGATATTATGTTTACCCCCACTATCCCATCAGTCCAATATTTCCCCTCTCTCTAATTTGAGAAAGAGGATTTGAAATATTCTACTGTTTTTTTAATACCCTCTTCAAGCCTAACTTTTGGTTGCCAGCCAAGTATTGTTTTTGCCTTTGTTCCATCAATGCAACTACGGGGTGTTTCCCCTTTTTTGGGTGGGGCATGAACTTCTTCGACATTAGCCTTCATTACTTCGACTATCATCTGGAACAATTCATTAACCGAGGTTTCCAATCCACAACCTATGTTAAATATCCCTGTTGTTTGTGAGTTCATAGCTAAAATATTTGCCTCAACGACATCATCAACATAAGTATAATCCCTTGTTTGTTTGCCATCACCATTTATTATCGGTTGTTGGTTGAGTAATATTTTATTTATAAAAATTGCGACTACTCCCGCCTCACCCCAGGGGTCTTGCCCTGGTCCATAAATGTTTGCATACCGTAAGATGATATAATTAAGATTATGTACTGCCCAATAATAATAGAGGTAATATTCAATAGTGAGTTTATTTATTCCATAAGGTGAAATTGGTAGGAGGGGATGCGTTTCTGGTGCAGGATAAAGACTTTGTTCGCCATAGACCGTGCCGCCAGATGAGGCAAAGATAAATTTTTTAATATTATATTTTGTAGATAACTGAAGAAGATTTAAACTCCCAAGCACATTCACCCTAGCATCAAATATAGGGTCATCGACTGATTTCCGCACATCTATCTGTGCCGCATGGTGGTTAACAATATCTATTTGTTCGTCTTTGAATATCTGTTCAATCTCTGGGTCTTGAATATCTAACTTATAGAATTTTGCCGCCGGGTTAATATTTTTTTCTTTACCTGTGAATAAGTTATCGATGATAATGACTTTGTGTCCATCATCAATTAATCTATCTACAAGGTTTGAGCCAATAAATCCTGCCCCCCTGTCACTAATATTTTCAATGCTCTTTCCTCCATCGCTGATACGAACTGTTCAGGTGGTAATTTACCGCAGAGACGCAGAGGAACAGAGAGGAAAATATCTTTTTTTTCGTTTTTTTCGCGTTTTTCGGTGTTTAAAAAGGCTTAAAAACAGTTAGTCGAAAGGTAACCGTTCAGGCTATATATCAAAAGTGTAAGAAAGGGGATAAGGAGATAAGAGTGATATGGAGATAAGATAATAGAAATAGATTGAAATTTATAGAAATAGGTAGAAATTGATTGTGGAAAACAACAAATTTCCATAAATTTCTATTAGTTTCTATTAATTTCAATTTTTTTAATAATATCTCCCTATCTCCACATCTCCTTTTGTTACACCACCTGAACGTTTACGTCGAAAGTAAGTATTAAAAGATTAATAAACAACGAAAGACCCGAAATGGACAAAAAAAGGAAATTTCTGTCTCTGGTGAATAGATTTTAATTTTTTCTCTGCGTCTCTGTGTCTCTGCGGTGAACAGTTACGCTGATACAAAATCCCAAAAACTCACCTTTTTCAAAATGGTAAAAACTCAATTTGCCTTTTCACCTTTTCAGTTTCTTTTTTACATATTCCATTAGCCCGCCGCAATCAATGAGGTATTGCATAAATTCCGGGAAAGGGGTAGTGGGATATTCTTCCTGGCGGGATAAATTCTTTATCTTACCGCTTTTTGGTTCTATTTCTAATACATCACCTTGTTTAATTTTGTCTATCTGGTCACATTCAAAGATTGGCAAGCCAATATTGATGGCATTGCGGTAGAATATTCGGGCAAAGGATTTAGCAATTACACACGCCACACCACTTGCTTTAATGGCAATCGGTGCATGTTCTCTTGATGAGCCACAACCAAAGTTTTTATCCGCAACAATAATATCCCCTTTTTCTACACCACTGACAAACCCCTTATCAATTCCTTCCATGCAGTGTTTAGCCAGTTCTTGTGGCGATGTTGTATCAAGATAAACAGCAGGAATAATCTCATCGGTATTAACATCAGCCCTGAATTTCTTAAATACTTTACCGGTTATCTTCATCTTATTTTCCTCTTTACAGAAGTTAGATATCTTACTATCACTCCTCTGTTAAATAAATATCATACATAAATGTGTTCCGTCATCCAAACATATTATTTTATTTATCTTTTCTATTAATTCTGGATAATTAAAGGGTTTAGTGATATAATCTACCGCACCTGATTCATAACCTCTTTTAATATCTTCTGGTCTTGACCTGACCGTTACGAAGATAATTGGTATATTTTTAGTCTTTTCAATCCTTTTAAGTCTTTCACAGACTTCATATCCCGATAGTCCTGGCATCATTATATCTAATAAAATGAGGTGAGGAGTATGTTTTGAGGCGACTTTTATCCCTTCTTTGCCATTGTAAGCACGAAGGACTTCAAAATTTTTCATGTCTAAAAATCTGCTTAAAACCTCCACAAATGATGTATTGTCGTCAATCACAGCAATCTTCTTTTTTCCTTTATCTTTATCCATTTTTTCATTTCCCCCCTTAAATGTTTGGTGATTGGTAACTGGTAATTAGTTGCCCTTTAATCATACAAAACTTTTCTAAATCTATCCTCATCTATTCTCTCTTTTAGTTCCCACTCATCTTTACAACAAACTTTTGCACGAAAATATCTATAACTTTCTCAATAAACATATCGCTCCTATGGAGCTAATTTGATGTTGAGACGATAAAGCTATAAACATCTCGCCCTTACAGGGTTGAATATATTTTCTAAACTCCGTTAGGAGTGATATATTTGTAGACTATGATAATCCTTAAAGAATTCAGCTCCGTAGGAGCTTAATCTTTAAGTTCTTTAATTTTAATATTTTAAATATTATTTGTGTTTATTCGTAGATTTATACATTAAATTTCCTGCAAAAGCTTGTTTACAAGACGCCACAGTTTTAACATAAGGTAAATGGTGAAACCGATTAGGACTTCTGGTATAAATCTCTATCTCTCTCATATACTCATCGCAATATTCTACAATTTCTTCAATCATATCCTCAATAGCAGATTGAGAAGTTGAACTTTCCGTGACCAAATCAAGTTCTGGACAATAAACACAAAAACCATCTTCTTCCTTTATGAGTAGAAGAGATAAACTTTTTTCTTTAATAATTATTTTCGGTCTGTCCATTAGTTTTTCCATTTCATACCTCTTTTTTAATTTCGTGAAGTTCTAAGTTTCATCAGGTGAGGTAATTTTACCACGAATTGCCGAGGCGGCGGCGATGGCAGGGTTGGTTAAATATACCTCACTTTCTTTATGTCCCATTCTACCGACAAAATTGCGGTTAGTTGTGGCAAGACACCGTTCGCCTGATGCGAGTATCCCCATATATCCGCCAAGACAGGGACCGCAAGTTGGTGTGCTGACCACACCTCCTGCCTCGATAAATATCTCAATTAAGCCTTCTTTTAAAGATTGGAGGTAAATTTGTTGTGTCCCGGGGATAATAATTAATCGAACATCTTTATGAATCTTTTTGCCCTTCAGGATTTGCCCTGCTATTCGTAAATCTTCTATTCGACCATTAGTGCAAGAACCTATGACTACCTGCGTTATCTCTATGTTCCCTACCGCACTGATAGGTCTGGTATTAGAAGGTAAATGAGGAAAGGCGACTTGTGGTTCGAGTTGGCGACAATCATATTCTCTAATCTCTTTATATTCTGCATCCGTATCACTTTTATAAATTTTAAATTTTCGTTTAGCGCGTGGTTTAACATATTCAAGGGTAATTTCGTCTGGTTCTATAATTCCACATTTAGCCCCGGCCTCAATAGCCATATTAGCCATCGTCAATCTGCTATCCATAGGCAAATTAGAAATCACCTCACCGGCAAATTCCATTGCCATATTATTTGCCCCATCTACACCGATGTCGCCAATCGTGTGAAGTATTAAATCTTTGCCGCTCACCCAGGGGTTTAAATTTCCATAATATATAAATTTAATTGTTTGAGGGACTTTGAGCCAGATTTCACCTGTGGCAAAAACCGCGGCTAAATCAGTGCTTCCAACACCGGTTGAAAAAGCTCCTAAAGCACCATAGGTGCAGGTATGGGAATCGGCACCAATAATGACATCTCCGGGGAGAACTAATCCTTGTTCCGGGAGCAGGGCATGTTCAATCCCCATTTTCCCAACATCAAAGAAGTTTTTTACTTGATATTTTTTGGCAAATTGACGCACAAATTTACATTGTTGGGCAGAATTTACATCCTTATTTGGGACAAAATGGTCAAGAACCAAAACTACCTTCTCCGGGTCAAATAAAGAATTAATGCCCAATTTTTCAAATTCAACTATGGCTAAAGGCGCGGTGATGTCATTCCCCAGACAGACATCTACCTTTGCCTCAATCAAATCTGCACCGCAGACCTCTTTATTTACATGCGCACCTAATATCTTCTCAACAATAGTTTTCCCCATAAATTTATTATATCATAAAAATATAATTGTGTCAATAGAATTTTGAAACACGGAATTTTGAATATTGACCCAAAATCCTTTTGACATAATGGAGTAGATATGATATAATCTAATTGTAGGAGAAACGACCATGCCGACAACTCGGCACATAGGAGGATGAAAATAGTGGGGAGATAAGCGTGAGCAGTGATGTTCTCTTTACTTTCTACTTTCAGGAGAAACCTTGTTCGTAGATTATATTTTGTCTTCATTAAAGAGTTTAAAACAATACAAACTGCGTTCCTTTTTAACGATTTTAGGGGTTACTATTGGTGTCTTTTCGATTGTGGCGATTATCACCATTGGTGAGGAAGGGAAAAGGCTGATTATTCGTGAAATTACTGGTTCTGGAACTAATCTCGTCGTTGCCCATAATGACCAGATGATGGAAACTCGGGTGGATAAATTTGCCTATCTGACTGAAACTCAACTTGAAACAATGAAAAGGGACATCCCGGGAATTGCTGATTTAGCCCCCCAGTATTTTTTATCAACTCCAATGAAGGTTCGGGGTGAAAATAAACTGATTACGGTGATTGGTGTGCCAGCTAACTGGTTTGAGGTGCGAGGATTAGACCTGATTATAAAAGGTAGAAAATTCACCGATAATGAGGTTAAATCATCAGAAAAGGTCTGCGTCATCGGTCATCAACTCTTTAATTCACTTTTTGGAAAGCAAAAAAAATTGGGACAAGAGATAAATATAGAAGGGACATATTTCAAGGTCATTGGGTTAATGGGTTTTAAGTTAAAGATGGGACCAATGGACCCTAACAATGCCTTACTTTTACCATCTTCTTGTGTGAAACGGTTACTTGGTGCACAAGAAATATATCTGGTATTCTTTAAAGCCAGGAATGGAGTGAGTGTCTCTGGACTCAAAGAGCGAGTAGAAAACTATCTGTTTAAAACCTTTTCTAATAGAAAGGTCTGGGAAGTTGTTACCATGGATGAAATGATTGAAATGCTCTCTACGATAACGAATATCATTTCTATTGTGATTAGTAGTATTGCGGCTATTTCTTTGTTAGTTGGAGGAATTGGGATTATGAATATTATGTTAGTAGCAGTGCGAGAGCGGACGCGTGAAATTGGTATCAGAAAGGCGGTTGGTGCCACTAAAAAAGATATACTCTGGCAGTTTTTGATTGAAAGCCTGATACTCTGTCTTACCGGCGGAATAATCGGGATTGGTGCGGCAATAGGCGTGATTCTATTAATAGCAAAGATGATGAATTTAGATATCTTTCTCTCATTTTGGGCGATTATGCTTGGTTTTTCTTTTTCCTGTCTGGTCGGGATATTTTTTGGTGTCTATCCCGCACATCTGGCGGCTAAACTTAATCCTGTTGAGGCACTTCGATATGAGTAATGCACATTTGGTAACTATTCACCACGAAGGGTACGGAGAGCACGAAGTGAAATTTGATGAATTATCGTAACCGTTCAGGTGGTAATTTACCGCAGAGACGCAGAGGAACAGAGAAGATATGGAAATAAATCAGATAACAGAAAAGATTATTGGTGCAGCCATTGAAATACATAGGACCTGCTTGCCGAATGTT
>JBFLXS010000103.1 GCA_040755795.1 bacterium
ATGTTACTTAGGTAATCGGTAATCAGTAATCGGAGATAACAGGTCATTGTTTTCTCTTCACCGATAACCTGATAACCGATAACTTTCTAAACATAGCAAAGCAAACTTAATAAAGCAATAGGTTGTTTACCACCTTATTTTCCTTCCTTTGCGTCCTTTGCGAAATCTTCCTTTGCGCTCTTTGCGGTTAAATCTTTATACCTTTAAAAAACTTGAACATCAAGTAATACATAAAACATCAAAACCAAATTTGTTAATCAATCATGATATGTCGGTTCTTAAAAGCTTGCTCTGATGAAAATCAGGAGCTTGCCCTGATGAAAATCAGGGATGGAATAAAGTGTGTGGTAAATAGTTTTTTATTTTTTTCTCTGCGTCTCTGTGTCTCTGCGGTGAACGGTTACCTGAAATGGAGTATTGGAGATAATTCTATCACTCCCTTACTCCAATTCTCCCTCACTCCAACTAAATTTGCTCTCTAAAACTTTTGATTTCTTCAAATTCTTTTGTCAATACTTCTGAATTAGTATTTTTAATCAAATCTTCCCATTTCTCAAGGATTTTTTTAAAATTATCAATAGATTTTAGAAGTTCCTCTTGATTGGTCAGGCAAATATCTCGCCACATCACCGGATGACTGGCGGCTATTCGGGTTGTATCTTTAAATCCAGAGGCTAATAGCGATATGATTTTTTCATCCTGCATTTTTATTAAATCAACTAAGGCTGTGGCGATGATATGAGGTAGATGACTTGAGTAAGCAATTAATTCATCGTGTAGTTCTGGGGACATTTCTACTACCTTTGCTCCAATACCTTCCCATAACAAGCGAACAGTTGATATTGCCTTACCATTAGTTTGAGGAATAGGAGTGATGACACAGGTTGCTCCTTCAAATAAGTCCGGTTTTGCGACCTCAATTCCAGACTCCTCTGAGCCGGCTAAAGGATGTGCACCAACAAAATGTATCTCACCAGAACTAAAGGACGGGGTAAGTTTTCTTACAATTTTTTGCTTGGTGCTCCCAACATCCATAACAATAGTTCCCATCTTTAAATAAGGCACCATCTGGTTAGCGATGTCCATAATCGAATTAACCGGGACGGCTAAAATAACTAAATCTACCTTTTTTACCCCAAAGTAAATATCGGTTACAATTGAGTCAACGGCGCCTAATTTTAATGCCTGTTGCAATTTTTCTTCTCGGCGGCCAATACCAATTATATTTTGAACTAAATTAGCCTTTTTTAAAGCCAATCCTAATGAGCCACCAATTAATCCGACGCCAATTATGGCTATTGATTTTATCCCTTCCATCTCACTATCCCCTGCTCTTTCTCTCATAGAGCTTCAAACACCTCAATATTAGATAAACCTATGTTACTACCAATTGCCTCATCAACGGTAAATTTTAACCAGGTAATATTGCGTGGTTTAAAAGTAAAGGTATTTCCCGTCTCATTATTTGATAAAGCACTTATGGGAATAGAACTACCATCACTAAAACTCATAGTTCCTTTTATTATCCTTTCACTATAGTCCTGTCTATCATATAAAATCACCCGATTTACCAAATGAGGTTCTTTCCAGGTTAATTTAAGATATGGTCTTGAAACTGAACCCGTTGATACCCATTTATCAAGGTTGCCTTTATCCTTTGTTTGCCCATTGCGAACAATTCCTGATGAGACTGAAATACTTGCATATTGAGCAATGTTAGCTGGATAAACCTCAAATTCTGCTAAACCACTATTCAACCCCTTGCAGGAGTCTATTACAAATTTGACCCATGAAATTCTCTTTGGTGGAAAAGTAATAACTGCTTCTGCACTATTGTTTGGAAGTGCCCCAACCTTTATTTTTAATGTCTTATCGCTAAAAATAAGAGTCCCTCCAGTTATCCAGTCATCCAGATTCATTCTATCACGCAAAATTATTTTATCTATCAAATATGGCTTACCCCAATCTAACTTAATCCATGCACCCGTTCCTTCTGAATTACTTACCCATTCACCGAGATAGTTTTCAGGGTTGTAAAAAACATCAACTATTCCATCAACGGCTTTAGTCCCTAATTGGGTAGTAGAGGTATTTTCTGATGAAACAGTAACAGTAGATAGAAAAGCAATATTTGAAAAATCACGCACCCAAAAGATTTCATCAGATTTAACAAATGAATAATGAAAGTCGTTGACTTTAGATGTATGACAATGAATTGCCTTATACTTTAAATTTACCGTTGGGTCATTGAGGGGAGTTTTAAGCATAGCGGGTGGAACAGGTATATGATGAATATCAGACCCTTTTCGAGGTGTCAGTATCCCAAGCGTAGTTGGACAGGTAAAGGGGACAACTTGATGGACATCTAAATTTCTCGCAGGCCATTTGTCATCTCCACTCACTGAATGCACAATAGCCTCATAAAGTTTTGGAGAATAGGAAGGCATTTGCCTTTTTATCGACACTATTGATTCCACAACAAATTGATGAACTCCCTGATGGTCACGATGTAAATCATCTAATCTTGTAGTATAGATAGTTTCTGGTAATTCTTCTTTTAATATTGATTCAATAGCTTTTTTAAGATTCTTTTTGGTAAGTAATGCTGGTTCGCCAAACTTAGTTGTAAAGTAATCAGGATCGTCAGGTAATCCATAAGTATAATTCCAATTTTCTTTATGAGGTAAGTAAATTAGCACATTTTCATTAGATTTATTAAATAAATCTCGTATGGTAGCCGCTCTATATCCTAAAAAATAAATATCCTTTGGATTTAATCCTAAAACAGCCAGACCGTTAATTGATTCCTGTAAGGCAATAGGACCTTGCTCTTTTGTATCAGGGTCACCATTTGTAACTATTACCACTTTAATACGGTCACCGTCGTTGACGGCACAATTTATAATACCAGCCGTCATTAAAACTTCATCATCAGGATGAGGTGAAAATACGACAATGTTTTTGGAAAAACAGTTACCGGTAATTAAAAGAAACCAACATAGAAAAAAAGTTCTTATCTTTACCATTTTGTAATCAAAAGAAAGAAACATAGATTTATCTTCCTCGTAACATATTTTAACACATAAAAAAACTTTTGGCAAGAAAATTTTCGACCTGTGCAGGTAGAATTATTTCAGTAATACCTGAACACTTATGAGGATTGACAATAGTGTTTAATCAATTCATCTAATCTCTTTACCTGTTTTTCCCTCGAGAAATTGCTGATAAAATCATCATTGGGGGAAATCTTTATTTCATCTTTAATGATAGAATTCAGGTTTTCTTCTATTAGCCTCGTATCATCACCACAAAAAATGCCTAAGCCAGTTTCTTGCAAAAGGCTTCCTACACAAGAAGAAGGATTTATGCCCAGACAAAAAATGGGTTTTCTTAATGCCATATACTCAAATAACTTTGTGGTAAGAACACCGTCGTTTTCTTTATCCCTCTCAATAAAAAGTAAAACATCTGCTCTTTTCTGTTCAGAAAGGGTATCTTTAGCCGAAAGAAACCCTCCATATTTTATAATTTCTTTTGTGTTAGGATATTTATCAAAAAACTTATCTAAGATAACCTTTGTCTCATAAGCAGCATAAAAAAATATCTCTAACTTATCTTTTAAATAGGTGTAATTTTTATCTATGACTTTAAATAGTCCTTCTGGATTACTTCTCTTCTCATAAAGAGTTCCGGTATAAACAATAGTTTTCTTTGATCTATCGGGAGAAAATTCATGTAAATTTATCTCCCTTAACAATTCCTCATCATAACCATTTTCTATAACAAATATATCCTTTTTCTTATGTGGATATTTTTCTTGTAGCCACTGCTTCAATATCTCCGAAACGACAATAATTACATCTGAATTCTTTATACACCTTCGTTCTAAAAAACCTTCCATAAGGGTAAAAGGAAATAACCCGTGATGAGTCGGTTTTTGTGTCCATAAATCACGGAGATCCTGAATCCAGAGAATATCCTTAAAATTTTTTTTCAAAGCCAGCCCGACTAAATTAACTACAGGAGGAGGGTAACTGGTAATAATAATCCTTATGTTTTGCTCTTGAATTATCCTTTTAGCCTTTTTATATGCCTGGAAAAACCATAAATCAGAAAAGGTAGGCATCCGTGCAAAACCATACAAAATACCTCTACTTGACAAATGCTTATTAACTGAGTTCAATATCTTTTCCATCAATAAATCAATAAATCGTTTTTTATTCCCGAGACCATATCCGTCACTTATAGGTCCCTTTATGTTAAATATTCTTTTTATCAAATTTCGGGGATCGAAGTGAGTCAATCTATATACTTGAAGAGAAGAATAATCTAAATCATAATTCTTTATTTTTTCTTCATCAATAGTATCTGCAGCAAGAACAATAACTTTATGTCCTAATCTTTTAAGATATTTAGCCCAGGCATATACCCGTCTACAACCGGTTGTATTTAAAGGTGGAAAGGTATAACTAATCATAAGAATATTAGCCATTTCTTTATTTGCTCCTTTTTGTAAATAATTCTAAAAGTGTCTTAGCGGTTTTTTCCCATGAAAACAACTGAACTCGTTCTAATCCCTTTTGGATAAGATTTTTTTTGAGGTTGATGTCAGTTAGACCTCTATATATTCCTTCACTTATTTCTTGAATATTTAACGGCTCTACAAAGATAGCCGCATCATTTAAAATCTCTTTAAAAATAGGAATATTAGAGACTAAAACAGGACATCCACAAGCCATAGATTCTAATGGTGGAAAACCAAATCCTTCATAAAGAGAAGGAAAAAGAAATAACTCAGCCCCATTATATAACTTAACCAAATCCTCTTGAGGAACATAATTTAAAAATTTAACTTCTGCAGGAGAAAATTTTAGTTTTTTATAAATTCTATAAATTGACGAATTTTGCCAACCTTTTCCTCCAGCAATAAGAAGGGGATAGTTTAGTTGTGGATAATTTCTTCTAAATAAGGCATAAGATTTAAGTAAATTCTCAATATTTTTCCTTGGCTCTATAGTCGATACTGTCAGGAGATAATCTGTAGAGGTATGAAATTTATCAGCAATATATTGTTTGGTCTGGGTTTTAGGAAGAGGACGAAATTCTTTTTGACAAATACCAGGATAAGCGTATTTGATTTTATTTTGAAGTTTTGGAAATTTATCTTTTATTTCTAATGCCACAGATTCCGAAATGGTAATAATTTGATGTGCCTTTAAAAGAGAGGTTTTAAAAAACAACGGATAGATAATACGGTTATCCCATTTTAGTGTTGATGGATAAAAACAATAGGTTAAATCATAAACAGTTAATATTGTCCTGACACGAGAAGGAAGGTTTATAGGTAAAATAGATTCAGTTGCCCA
Source organism: bacterium (assembly GCA_040755795.1). Lineage (NCBI taxonomy): Bacteria > bacterium. The sequence goes on from JBFLXS010000103.1 coordinate 5,367, forward strand.
GAAGATGTCAATAGCATCTTTTCTTAAGTCATTGTTGGCGTTAAACTGCATCCAGCAGGTAGCCATAGTGTTTAACCTGCCCTTTTTTATTCGCAAATGCCAGGAGGAAGGAACCTCTTCAAAAGGAATTTGTAAGGAATTGGGTGCATATAAAAAATATTGATTCTCACCATCTATCTTATGTAAGTGTTTAATAAGGTTGTATAAATAGACACTGATGCCGGTAAATTTTCTGGCTAATGGATATGCGACAATACCTATTCTCATTGTTTTTTCCCTTCAGAAACCTCTTTAAATATAGATAAAGTTTTAATTGCCGTTTGTTGCCAGGAAAACTTTTTTACCCTTTCCAGTCCTTTTTTCACCAATTCTTTTCTCATCTCTTCATTATTCAAAATCCGATAGACAGTTTCAACCATTTCTTTTGTTGCAAATGGGTTAAATAAAACCCCAGCCTCTCCAATTACCTCTGGCAGAGAGGTGGCATTAGCCGCCGCAACAGGGCAACCACAAGCCATTGATTCTAAAGCCGGTAATCCAAATCCCTCAAAAAAAGATGGATAGACAAAAAGTGAAGCACCACAGTAGAGTAAAGGGAGTTCATCCTGAGGGACATATCCGGTTAAGATAACATCTTTCTGTTTCAAATCTTTAAATGGCTGGCGGACTGTCCCGACCAATACCAGTTGATGTTCTATCTGATACTGCGTCTTTAAGATATTGAATGCCTCAAGAAGCCTGGCGATATTTTTGTTAGAACGCATTATGGCTACACTCAAAAGGTATTTCTTCAACCCATATTTTTGTTTTACTCGCTCAATTTCATCTTTATTATAATAAGGATGGAAACACTCTTCAACGGCTTCATAAATAACAGACACCTTTTCCTCTTCTGTTTTGAATGCCTCTAAAATATCCCTTTTGGCTGATTCTGAAACAGTAATTATTTTATTTGCCTTTCTTACTGAAAACCCCATCAATATGTGCCAGATAAACAATTCTATTTTGGGCACATTTTCTGGATAATAAGTATAGTATGTATCATGTATGGTCATTACTATTGGTGGTGAGCAAAAAACAGAAAATGTATGTCCAGGAGAGAAAAAGAGGTCAAGATTATACTGTTTAATCTGAAATGGCAAAATGAGTTGTTCCCAAAAAACTCGTAATAATTTCAAAGAACCTTTAATTGGACATAGAACTTCTTGAATCCTATCTTTATCAAACATAAATAACCCTCTGTTTTCCTGGCTAACAAACAAAATATATTCATTCTGTTTATCAATCTCTAAAAGATTTTTGAGCAGATTACGAAAATAGGTTACAATCCCTTCATTTATACCTGGTAGAACAAATAAAGTATCAATTCCAATCCGCAAATTACTCCTCCTTTAAAAACTATCTTTCTAACTATTCAGCCACAGATGGATACAGATGAAACACTGAAAATTCGTGACCTGAAAATAGTTTTTTCACGCAAAGGACGCAAAGGTAAATTTTTTCCTTATTTCCCTTTGCGTTCTTTGCGTGCTTGGCGTGAAACTTCCTTTCCCCTGAAAATAATCCGCAGATTACGCAGATTTCACAGACTTATTCCCCCTTAATAAAGGGGGGTAAGGGGGTTGTATTCCCCTCTTGAAAGAGGTTAGGGGTGTGTTCTCTCTATTTTATTTTCATTCTCCTTTGTGAGCTGCAGGCTCATGTCCGTTTCTCCTTCTGACTTTTATCTTCTATCCTTCTTGATTCTCTGCCAGTGGAGGAAATTTCCACCCCCTACCCCCGCCAGCGGGGGACAATCCACCTCTGTCCTCTGTCCTCTGCCCTCTGCCCTCTGTATTTATCCGTGCTTATCCATGTTAATCAGTGGCTGAATAGTTATCAATTATTTTTATCTCCTCTTCCCCTAAATTATACAACTTATAAATCAAACTGTCAATTTGGTCATCTATCCTTTCTATTTCCATGTCAATTTTAGTTAGATGGGGATTGGGCACTTTTGCCCTGAATTCATTCATCATCAGATTAATCCTATCAAGGTTATATTCTACTGAATGAAGTTTGGCAGAGGTTTTATAGACTAAAGTGATAAGGTTAGTTAAGATAATATCAACCACTATGCCATCTCCCCACTTCTTCTTTTTCCTTTTTTCCTTTAAGAATTTATTGATGGTATAGAAAATAAATAATCTCAAATTTTCGTCTTTAATGATTAATTCTAAAACAGGGGTATGGATTTGCGGTTCACTATCAACCTTAAATATAATTGATTCATTCTCTTCATAAATCTTTATGCCCGTAATTTGAGCTTCTGTTTGAGCAGAGATACCCGCTTTCTTCTCAATATATTTACTATACTCAGCCTTACTGTAATAGGCATCTTTTAAAGATAGTGCTTCATAATCCGGATAATTGTTAATTAACTGGTCAAAGTTCTTCCCTATCTCATTTTTTTGCTTATGGAGCCCAAGCATCTCATCAACTAACTTAACCAACTCATCATACACCGCCTTTGAGTCTTGATTATCAAAGTCAATTTTATAGATAGGTATTTGTTCAATACTTTCGGGATAGACATTTAGTTCATAACCAAGCATCAAATAGAAATAGAAGTTAATTAATTTTGAATTGATAAATCCTAATAGATACTTCAGGTCATAGTTTTTAGATGTTTTTATTTCATCTTCTTTAATATAAATCTTATGTTTTCGTAATACACTCTGCTCAATGGCACATAATTTATGTTTTAGAACACATAAAGAAAGGGAATGGTCAGTATAAAACCTTTCATTATCAAAACAAGCAATAAGCCCTTTCTTCCCTGTTACTTCACTTATGACTAATTTCTCATTTTCAAACAATTCCGGGAGTGATGGGCGGTAGAGTTTTTCCTTATCATACAAAAACCATTTCTCTGTCAAGTCTATCAAGTATCTGCTGACATTTTCTCCTTTAATCATTTTTTTACAATGTGTATTGATTGGTTCATTTAAGTGAAATTTCTCTATGGGCACACCTCTTGCCCCCCAGGAAACAACGGCTATATCGCCAAGATAAAGGCTTTTGGCTTTAATCTTATCAATAATGCCCAAAGTCTTTCCATTTAATTCCAATCTAAACATATTGTCAGGGGTATGTTCATAAACAGATTGTTTAACTTCAAGTAGCCCATCAGTTATTTCGTTTTCTATTTTAGGGTCTTTTTGAGGGAGAATAATCTGGATAGTATGGTCAGGCATCTTTCCTTTTTGACAAATGATAATGATATTTCGCACCACTGCATCCTGGAATATACGATATTTTTTTAAATCAACAATGGTCAGGATTGAGGTATTTTCCAGTAAATATTTTCGCAAGTGCTGAGCATAATTTTGAGTTAAAAATGGATATGGAATGATAAAGCCCAGTTTCCCACCTTCTTTAAGTAAATTTATTCCTCGTTCCATCATCCCAATGTAGATATCAAATCTTTTGACAGCGGTGGTATAATTTTTCATATAAAACATTCGCTCATCGGTTGGCAGGTTTTCTACATTGACATAAGGTGGATTGCCAATAACTATATCAAAACCTTCTACCTCCGGGAATTCTATTTGCCAGTTAAATATCTTATTGGTCTGTGGATGTTCGAAGTATTTATTTAATGGCTCATTTAGTTTTATATTTAATTCATCACTAATTTCCTTAATTGAATCAAGGATTTCTTTATTTTCTTGCCCATTTTTAAGTTTTGCCCGCAGGCTAATAAGTGATTGTATTTTATCTTCAGATACATCCGTAGTTTCTGCCGAAATAAGTGAATTACCAACTTTAATATTTTGATTAAGCAGATAAGGTAATTTTTGTTTTCCAGACATTTTTTCAAATGCCTTTAAAATGAGATTTATAGTTGCCATTTCTGCGGCAGCCGAATCGATGTCCACACCGTATAAGTGCTCACAGAGAATCTTGCGAGGATAGTCTAATACCTTTTGAGGTAATTGTTGTAATTCAAAACCCAGACTACTTTGTCCATGTTTTTTAAAGTATTTCTCCATTGTTTCTACCTGGAGTTTCTCTATTCGCTCATTTTCCTCTTCATAAAACTTACTTAAGATATCAAAGGCACAAATCAGAAATGACCCGGAGCCACAGGCAGGGTCTAAAATTTTAAGGTCTTTTATTTCATCAATCGTCTTACCTTGTAAATACTTTCCTAATGTCTGGTGAACAATATAATGGACGATAAATGGTGGTGTATAATAAACCCCTGCAGACCGACGCACTTCTGACTTTATCTCTGCCTTTATCTTACCATTTTCAAGGGTAAATCTATAACCTAAATAACTTTCATAAGTTGCTCCTAAAATATCAGAGGTAAATTTACGAAAGCTGATACGACAAAGTTCACAGATTATATCGGCTAATGTTTGGTTTGAGATAAATACTTGCTCACAAAGATGTCCTGGGGCAAAGATAGAGGTATTATGATGTTTATCCATCATCATTGATAAATCAATCAAGGCATCAAAAAGAGAGGTTTCTTTCGCATAGGCTCCCTTTTGCAAAAACTCATTTAACATTGATTCTAAAAGGCTATGCTGAAGAAGGACCTCCTTGTCATCTGCACATTGAATAACTAAAAGCCGACTCAATATCCGCTGAACAACATCCATCAGTATTTCAAAGTCAAAACTTCCATCTGATTTTACCAGGGCAGGATTATCCTTATTGTGGTCATAAATATTTTGGGCTAATCTAAGTCTCCAGGAGTGTAGAAATTTTAAGAATGAATAATCTATTTCTTCTCTATGTAATTGAGCCTCCCACCATTCCAGGGATTTTGTCTTAACCTTATCTTTAGATAAAAGTAATAATTCATCTAATCTCTCAAGGTATTCAGAAGGTGAATCAAAGGAAAGGATTAATTGCTCTTTATCAACATTAAAAAGATAAAGTCGTTGGAAATTGGTCAGGATAGCCCAGGGGATTTTACAACTCCGGGCATATCGAAAGGCTTGTTTTTCATCTGAGGTTCTATCGATATATTTTTCCTGGCGGTCTGATTTAGACAGGATTTTATTAAATCTTTTCGTTTCAATAAAAATAATCGGTTCTGTCTCCAGTTCTAACCCAATATCCACAAATCCTGCTTTATCAAACGGCGTTGTTGGTCGAATATATTTTTCTCGATTATATCTATTATCCTGGTCTAAAGTATTATAGACATTCCAGCCAAGTATTAAGAATAACTTATCAACATAATTTGCCCGGACATCTGCTTCAGAAATATCTCTATTTCCCTGTGAGTAGTATTGTGAGTAATATTTAGAAATGAGGGCTTTCAGTTCTTTTTTTATCTCTTCCATAGTAGGAAGTATTATATCAAACAATCCCTTCAAATGCAAGCAAAAAATTGTGACAGGCAGTAATGGGTCAGTTATCGGTAGTAAAAGATATTCCTCTCACAAAGGCGCAAAGGAGGCAAAGAAATTTCAAATCACAAATTCCAAAGGACAAATAAATCCCAATGGCTAAAATTCAGACTTTCACATTACGTTATTCATTGAACGAATAAACCAGGAGTTTTAAACAATGAACTCTGAACGAATATAGCGGTTATTAACTGGAAGTTTACATAGGATAATACCCATAAATAAGGCATGAGAATAATCGTTCCGTTAGGAACATAATATCGGTAGGAATAGATAGACAAATCAATCAGTTCCGTAGGAA
>JBFLXS010000104.1 GCA_040755795.1 bacterium
TGAGGGATTACCGGCTGAGCTCAGGACGAAACTATTTAACCAATTACCAATTACCAGTTACCAATTATCCGTTTGCAGGTTACGAAACCTGATGATGCCCCGTGCAAAACTTACTCAACACGACACTAGTGCTCTGTCGCTGATAATTTGATAGATTGTTTTTCTACCTGTCATTCCCGCGCAAGCGGGAATCCAAATTTTAGTAAGCGTTCAACTGGTGTAACAAAAGGAGATGTGGAAATTAAGGAGATAGGAAGATATTATTAAAAAATTGAAATTAATAGAAACTAATAGAAATTTATGGAAATTTGTTGTTTTCCACAATCAATTTCTACCTATTTCTATAAATTTCAATCTATTTCTATTATCTTATCTCCATATCACTCTTATCTCCTTATCCCCTTTCTTACACTTTTGATATATAGCCTGAACGGTTACCAAAAGGGAATAACAAACAGTTTGAAATTGCAGGCTAACCACCACTTTGTATCTATCATTTTTTATCCAGTTTTTCGCAGATTAAGGAGCTTGAAAGAAGGGCATGTCTTAATCGTTCTTTCTTAATATTAGGGTATCTAATCATATTAATTGTATGGTAAAGAAGTCCAATATAGTATTCATAAATGTCGTTGCATGGTTGAACAAAACTATGTGCCAGACTTCTCAAATCCTGGATAATCGCAAAAGCTTTGTTAAGTTCTTCAATAGGACTTTTAAAACTGTATGGTTCATCAAATTGCTCTGGACTAACTAAAGATTTTTCAAATTCATATAGGGTTTCTATATTGCTTGTTTCAAGGTAGTTAAATTTAATGTCAGCCTCTAATTCTACAAAGTCTCTTAAGATGTGTCCATAACCCGTTCTGAAAAAATCAATCAACCATGGATGTTTATCCTCATCAACCAGGATATTCTTTCCATTCAAATCACCATGTGTGCGACAGGAAAAAGTAGAAAGGTGAAAGTCTTTATCTTTAATCCAGACAACTGGGTTAAGAAAGTCTTTGTTTAATCCAGGAAAGTTAATCAGATGTTTTCCTTTATACTCTGAGAATATCTTTTTAAGGGCGTCGTCTAACTTTTTCTGGTCACATCCTAATTGCTTTTTGTAGTGTTCACTGAGTTCCATATCTATTTTATTGCCCCTATTCTGATACCACATCCCACAAGTCTCTTTAAAGAGTTCCTTAAGGGTAGTCTTTATATCTTCAACTTTGCTATTGCCATAATATTCTCTGAAGTTACAAATAGTCTTAGGATTTCTACTGCCAGCAAGGGTATATATCATTCCTCCAAGATTCTGGGTATAAGATGGCTCTTCAATTTCAGTAGGACGAAGTTGGAGAAATGGTTTTACATGCTCATTATAATTTTTAGATTCCCTCTCAATATCTTTACGGGGACCAAATTTAACAATGCGAGAGGCAAATATCCCTTCATTAACTCGACCTGGTTCAACCAAAACTACCCCTGTTTTACTATATCCTCTGGAAGAAAGAGGTGAAATTGTAATCTTCTCAGCCGAATAGAACAGTTTTTTAAAGACCTCTCCCAATTCTTCTTTCAGCCTCTCTTTTTCCCCCTCATCTTTTACTTTAATCGCATCAAGCAAAAATTCAAATGCCTTCTCATCCTCCAAATGGGTACCTGAAGAAAGTTTCTCTTCCAACCTAACTTTAAGGTTAAAATTAATCTTTATCTCCTTATTGAAAGCTTCTTCGATTGTCTCTATCAAAATTGAAGGAGGTTCCATTTTTGGAATATAATCAAATGCAATTCCTCCATAGCGAGGACTTAAGGCCATTCGTTGCGTTTCGGGACTACTGAACCCTGTCAGGATAATCTTTGGTATAAGTGGATCAATCTCCTCCGCAAGTTCTAGACCACTTTGATCATCCTTATTACTATGGTCACAAAGTTTCAAATCAATCACTGCTAAATGGATGCGTTCCTTTTTTAACCATTCCTTTGCCTCATCTGGACTCCCTGCTGGAAAGACCAAATACCCTTTTTGTTCAAGATTGAACTTCCAGTCATCCAATACTGAGGGTTCATTATCAACAAACAAGATTCTTTTCTGCATAGTCATTTCCTCCTCATATTATGACTCAATGGGTTTTTTATTTTAAGCCCTTCTCGTATGGTTTTTAATAATTGAGTTTTCTCAAGCGATTTACTCAGATAATCAAAAGCTCCTACCCGGAATACATCCCTTCCTTCCTTCCATGAAGGAGCGGCAGAAACAACTACTACTTTTTCCTCTGGATGTTTCTCTAAAATTCGCTTAAGAGAGGTTACACCGTCTGTGCCTGAAACATAAAAATCCATGACCACCATATCATATTTCTGAGAATCCAATTTTTTTAGAGCTCCTTCCTCATCCAGAGCTCTATCTACCCTGTAGCCATGTTTTGACAAAACCTTTTTAGAAAACTCTGACCACCAAGGTTTATTATCTATAAGTAAAATTCTTGGCCCCTGTTTCATTCTAATCTCCTTTGATAGGCAACCTGATGATGAAAGTTGTTCCCTTTGGTGTTGTTGATTTTAATTCTATATTTCCTCCATATTTCAAAAAGACAGTATGTGCCAACAACAAACCAACACCACTCCCCTTTGCTCCAGAAACCTGTTTTTTAAATATTTGAGATGCAATCTTTTCTGGTATCCCACAGCCGGTATCACTAATCTCTATTAACATCTTACTTCCTTCTTCCCTACAAATAATAGTCAACTTTCCTTCATCTGGCATAGCCCTCAAGGCATTTTTGATTATTTGTTCAAAGGCAGCCGTCAACCAGGCATTACTGGCAGTTATTGCAAATAATCCTTTTGCTGGTTTTGGAAAATCAACTTCAATTTTTTTACCATGTCTACATCTCTCCACTGCTGTATCAATCACATCAAGAATAGAAACAGATTCTTTTACCTCCTCAGATGGCAGGTCAGGCGCTACCTTCATTATCGCTTCAGCTTCACTGTCTATTTTATTAAGTCTGTCAAGAACATTTTTTGAAACTTCAAATTTTTTGAGGGTATCTACATTTACCCTTATGGCATGAGCCATCTGAATGACATCATGTTTCCAGAATGCCCCTACAATCCCTAACCAGGATAAAGCATTAGCTGCCGCCAGTTGTTCTTGAGTATCCTTTAATTCCTGGCAATATCTTACATTTTGGATAGCAATTCCTGCATAAGATGATAGTGACTCAATAAATTTCACATCATCTTCATCAAAGGCATTCAAGAGAGGATGTTCAAAATTAAGAACCCCGATTAATTCCTTTTTTTGGTTTAAAATAGGAACTGCCAGTTCAGACTGGGTATCTGAAAGAGACTTTTTATAGCGAGGGTCTTTATTTACATCAGAAACTCTCTTAGTCTTTTTCTCTTTTGCGGCAGCACCTACAATACCCTCACCAACTTCTATGGGTTCCCATGCCCTCTTCCCTTCTTTTCCTCTCCTAACACAAGGTATCAACAATCCTTCTCTTTCTTCCTCTAACAATCTTGCACTTCCTGAATGAGCGCCCGTCCTTTCTAATCCTTTATCTAATATTAACCCTAATATTTTCTTTATATCTAAAGTTGAATTGATTACTTTCCCAATTTCATAAATTGCATTTTGAATCTCAAATTGCTCAGCATTGTGAATAGCAATTACTGCCTGCTGAGAAAGAGATTCAATTAAACGTTTATCATCTTCATCAAAGGCACTAACTTTTGGGCTTTCAAGATTAAATATTCCTATCAATTTTTTCTTTTTACCCAATAGTAAGGGGACAACCAATTCTGATCTTACCGCTGGAATCATTTCTATGTACCATTCTTTCCACGGCTCTTTTGTAACATCTAGTATTAAATGAGATTTCTTTTCTCCTGCAACTAAACCTGTAATACCTCTCTCACCAATCTTTGCTCTTTCATTCTTTTTATCTTCAGGCACTCCAATACTTTGCTTGATAACTAACTCTCCTGTAGATTTATCTATAGACTGAATCATAGCATAAATTTCTACACCTTTATGTCTTTTTCTAATTAGGTCAAACCCTTTATCCAAAATTAGTTCCAATACCTTCTCAAGATTTAATACAGAACTAATAGTTTCGTCAATGTGTTGTAATGCCTCAAGTTCCTTAACTCTCTCCCCCAATTTTTTATCTGTTTGGGCAAATAGTCTTGCATTATTAATGGCTATTGCAGAAAAATCTGCTAAAGCCTCAAGGAGTTTTTGATTATTCTCATCAAAAGCACTAATATTAGGGCTTTCAACATTAAGCACACCTATTAATTTATCTTGAAACATCATTGGGACGGCTAACTCTGATTTCATATTGGGAAAGACCTCTATGTAGCCTGAATCTTTAGCCGTTACATCAGAAACCAGAATCGTTTTTTCCTCTTTGGCTGCCCTACCAGTAATCCCCTCTCCAATCTTCTGAGGGGGGGTTTTTACTCCTTCTGGGATAATTACATCGTATGTTAATTCAGTCTTCTCTTCATTCAACATCCCTAATGTTCCATATTTAGATTCTGTAAGTTCTAATGCCTTTTGAAGAATAAGTTTTAGAACTTCTTCCAACTTGAGTTCAGAGACCAATATCTTTCCTATCTCATAGAGAGCTTCAAGCTCCTGAACCCTTCGGTTAAGTTGAGTTTGACTTTTCTCTATCATCCTTGTTCCTCCTGAAAATAATATATCAATAAAATAAAAAAAAGTCAATCCTTTTTTAAAGGAGGTTTTTTTAAATGATGCTCTGTGTTCTGTTCAAAGGTGTAGGCTACTTGTAATAGTTTCTCTTCTCCAAATAATGGTGCTAAAATCTGTAGTCCAATAGGTAATCCCTCCTGTGCCCATCCACAGGGAATAGATATCCCCGGGATACCGGCTAAATTAGCCGAGATAGTAAGAATATCTGATAAATACATTTGAATAGGGTCAGATACCCTGGAGCCAATCTTAAAAGCAGGTGTCGGTGAAGTTGGGGTAATTATAACATCACATCTTTTAAATACCTCTTCAAAATCTTGCTTAATCAATGTCCTTACCTTTTGTGCCTTTAAATAATACTTATCACGATATCCCGCAGATAAGGCATAGGTGCCAAGCATAATTCTTCTTTTGACCTCATTTCCAAAGCCTTGTGTTCTTGTTTGCTCATACATATCAATCAACTCTTTTTCTGGAACCCTGAGTCCATACTGGACACCATCATATCGAGCTAAGTTAGAGCTCGCCTCTGCTGGGGCAATGAGATAATATACTGCCACACAATAGTCTGTATGGGGTAGGGATACTTCTTCTAACACCTCTGCCCCTAACCCTTCCAACAATCTAATTGCTTTGTCAATACTTTCCTTAACCTCAATATCTATCTCTTTTCTAAAGTATTCATTAGGGATACCAATCTTTATTCCCGAAACATCATTGGTTAAAGATTTAGTATAATCTGGTGCAGGAATGGGAGAAGATGTAGAATCATTTTTGTCGTAGGTGCAAATGAGATTAAGAAGTAAGGCACAATCAGTAACATCTTTGGTGATTGGTCCAATCTGGTCTAAAGAGGAGGCAAAGGCAATTAATCCATATCTTGATACCCTGCCGTAGGTAGGTTTAAATCCTACTACGCCACACAAAGCCGCTGGTTGACGAATAGAACCGCCAGTATCAGAACCTAAGGCTAAAATTGTCTCATCTGAAGCAATAGCCGCCGCAGAACCACCACTTGAACCTCCTGGTACGGTCTCTAAATTCCATGGATTTTTAGTAGTCCCAAAGCATGAATTTTCAGTAGAAGACCCCATGGCAAATTCATCCATATTGGTTTTGCCGATGATGATGGCATCTGCCTCCTTTAATCTTTGAATGACAAAGGCATCATAGGGTGGGATGAAATTATGGAGGATTTTTGAGGCACAGGTAGTTTTTATACCTTTGGTGCAGATATTATCTTTAATGGCCACGGGGATACCTGCCAACAGATGTATCTCTTCTCCTTTAGCTATTTTTTTGTCTATCTCTTTTGCCTGCTCAATTGCCTCATCAAAGCAGGTAGTGATGTAGGCATTTATCTTTGAATCTAAAGCCTCAATTCTACCAATGACAGACTCTGTTACTTCCACTGATGTAATTTCTTTGGATTTAAGCAGGTTATGGATTTCATGCGCTGTTAGAAATGCTAATTCACTCAATTTTTTCACTCTCCAATTATTCGTGGCACTTTAAAGAACTGAATTTTCGTAACCATTCATTTTATTATACCATTGATTCCTTGTAAATGCAACAATTTTTATTTCACCAGGGTAATGCGTCAGTGAAATGGGGGAACGATACTAACCACGAAAGCACGAAATAAAGAAAACACGAAATATATTAATGAATTAGCGAATTAGTTAATTAAGTAAATTGGGTAACTATTCACCCTCCAGGAAAGTAGGAGAGTAGGGAAGTAGAAAAGGGAAAGAAAATGAATGAAAAGTTAGATGATTTTAGACAACTTGTAGTATGGCAAAAAAGCCATCATTTAGTAATCTGGAGTTTCGTTAATTTAAGGAGCCATTGAGGCTATCTGAATCCTTATCAATCTGTTTATTTTGCTCAAAGATGGCAAAATTAGGCTCAAAAGCCTGATGATTTTTTTGCAACTTATCCTTTGAAGTTGAGTTGATAAAAAATGCTTCACCTATTTTCTTCCCTTTGTGTCCTTTGCGTTACTACTTTGTGCCCTTTGTGGTTTATCCTTTTTTAACCGCAAAGAACGCAAAGAAATCAACCGCAAAGAACGCAAAGATTAAAGGCAAAAGGAATCATAGAAAATTCACGAAACTCCAGTTTATAAACAGATTCCTTAAAAAGGAACAGGAAGGCTGTTTTAACCGTCCCACACCCAAATTATTAAAGACCTCCTGACCTGCTGGCTGAAATTAATCCACTCATAAACCCTAAATTCCAATAGATAATAGTCATAACCAATAATCTGGTAAATTGTAATGTTTTTTTTATCGATTTTGTCTTCAGCAAAAGATAAAATAGTGGGAAAAACAAACAAAGAATAAAGACCAGAGACCAGAGACCAGAGACTATAGACCAAAGACCAATCAAGGTTGATAATAGTAAAAAAATTGGCTCATAGTGTATCAATCTAAAAACCCCATATTTTCTTACCAGAAATCCCTGTGCCCAGCCATAACGCTTCATCATCTTACAAAATCCAGATAAATTATCAGGTCTATAGTGATAAACGATTGCCTGTGGATTATATTTTAGTTTATATTTTTTTAGTTTCTTTATGCGATAATCAAATTCTACATCCTCACCAGGCCATAATTCCTCTAAAAAACCACCGACTTTATCAAATATCTCTTTCTTATATATCACATTACAGGTAGGATTGTGTTTAGTTTCAATTCTTTCCGTGCCTTTCTTAATATAATCGGCAACAAAGCCAACCGTTTTCAAGAACGCTTGCACCGTTTTCCCAAATTCTGTTTCATCTTCGGGTGATTGCTGACTGCCGCCAACACCTACTATTTGTTCTGAATCAAATCCTTTCAATAACTCTATGAGCCATTTTGGATGAACCAGACAATCTGCATCGCTAAATGCCAGGTATTCTCCTTTTGCCTGTTTTGCGGCTAAATTTCGGCAACCAGATGGTCCTATACCTTGAGTTTTTATCACCTGGAGATTTCTATACGAATTGAGTATCTCTTGAGTTTTGTCGTTTGAATTATCATTTATAACAATGATTTCATAATTGGGGTAATTTAGATTTATCAGGGAATCAAGACATTTTTTGATTGTCTTTTCACCATTTTTGACTGGAATTATTATTGAGATAAATGATTTCATTTTTCTACTTTCTACTCCCTAAATATGAAATAAAATTCATTGCTCCTTTTATCTTTCGATACAGGTCGTGAAAATCTCGAGTATTAAGTAGAAACTTCCACATATATCCTGGACGAAAATAAAAGGATTTAAGTCCTTTATCAACATAATCATTAATCTCTTTACTTGTTAGCCCCGGGTAATCGACCACAGTAGATTGTTCGCCTTCCGAAAGCCAATCTGTCCATAATTTTGCCTTTAGTAGCCCTTGAGATTGACAAAAATTATAATACTCTGTGCCAGGAAAAGGAACTGCTCCAGCAAACTGGATGGTAGTTAATCCTAACTTTAAGGCAAAGTTTAATGTTTTTTCCATTGATTCTTTTGTTTCTCCGGGCATACCAAAGACAAAACAACCGTGAATTTCAAGCCTGGATTCTTTAGCCACTCGCATAAATTGGACAGAATCTTCTACCCGTAATCCCTTTTTCATTCTATTTAGTATCTCCTGGTCTCCGGATTCAAAACCTACCAATAACTCTCTACATCCAGAATTTTTCATGGTTTTAAATAGTTCTAAATCATAAATGTCGGGTCTGGCATTGACCGACCAGGTGATTTTTAGTCCTCTTTTTTTGATTTCTTCGCAAATGGCGAAAGCTCGCTCTTTATTTACAGTAAAGGTATCATCTTCAAAGAAGAATTCGCCCTGTTTTAATTGAGGAAAGAGTTTAAGACAATGCTCTATCTCATCCACTACATTTTTAGCTGACCGAAGTCGATATTTATGACCATACATCAATTGTGGCCAGAGGCAAAAGGTGCATTGATAAGGACAGCCTCGCCCGGCAATAATATCAATATAAGGATACAATCTACCGGCATCAAAATATTTCATAATATTCAGGTGATGCCAGGCAGGAAAAGGTAACTCGTCTAAATCTGAAATTAGGGGTCGTGGTGGAGTGGTTTTAAAATCTCCTTTGTCCAGATAACATATCCCTGGTATGCTTTTCAGGTTATTCCAGTTCTTGACTATATCTCGAACAGTATAATCATATTCACCCAGAGCAATAACATCAATAGAGCCTTTAGCTTCTTGTAGGGTTTGTTCGGGTAAAGCGGTAGCATGAGTGCCAACCATAATCACCTTAGCCTGACTTTCCTGCTTAGCAATGCGGGCACATTCAATATCGGAGTAAATAGAAGGGGTAGTAGAATCCAGGATGACAAATTGAGGTTGTTTATCTTTGATTAATTGCCCCAATTTTGTCTTATCCCAGTTCATAGCCGGGAAATCATAGAGTTCTACCGCTTCTCTTGCTTCTTCCAGAACAGCCGTAGCATAAGCCAACCAGTCTGGTGGCCTGATTGCCCGACCACGCGTCTTAGCAGGCCATCGCTGGCATCGACAAAAATCTTTAATAAACGGTGCATTAATAACCAAAATCATTGAAATTTCCTTTGATTTAAACTTGATATGACACTACTCTATTATATATACTGTCTCTTTCTACCGGAATTCTACCTGACTCGGTAATCAGGTTAACTAATTCTTTTTTAGATAATTCTTGAGGTGTTTTCGCACCTGCACAGTGGGTTATTTTCTCTTCAACCACCGTGCCATCAAGGTCATCTACGCCAAAACTCAAAGATACCTGGGCTAATTTTACCCCTAACATAATCCAGAATGCCTTGATATGTGGAAAATTATCCAACAAAAGCCGAGAAATAGCCAGTGTTTTCAAATCTTGATAGCCGGTTGTCCCTACCCCACTTAATTCTGTATTCTCTGGATGATACGCCAGCGGGATAAATGACTTAAAACCAAAAGTTTTATCCTGTAATTCCCGCAGGGCTAAAATATGGTCCACCCGCTCTTCTATTGTCTCTATATGTCCGTATAAGATTGTGGCATTACTTTTAAGCCCAAGTTTATGCGCTGTCTCCATTACCTCAAGCCAGAGTTTGCCTTCGATTTTCTTAGGGCATATCACCTTTCGAACCCTTGGCGAAAAAACCTCTGCCCCACCTCCTGGGATTGAAGTTAATCCCGCTTGTTTTAGTTGGCTTAATACCTTTTCCAGACTTAAATTAGCCCTCCGGGCAAAATAGTAAATTTCAACTGCGGTAAATGCCTGAAGATTAACCTGTGGAAAGGCTGAATGTAACTTAGATAGCATCTCAAGATAATACTCAAAAGGGATTTCAGGATTTAATCCCCCAACAATATGCAACTCTTTAACCCCATTTTTATCACAACCCTTCGCCTTTTCCATAATCTGGTCAATGGTTAATGTAAAAGCACCTTTCTCACCTTTGTTTTTACTATAGGCACAAAACCTACATCTATTTTCACAGATATTGGTGTAATTGATATGGCGGTTGATGATGAAATAAGCATCCTTGCCATTTAGCCGTTCCCGAACTAAATTTGCCATTTCACCAATGGTGAGCAGGTCATTGGATTGAAACAACCTGATACCATCTTCTTTACTTAATCTTTGTCCTGTGTTGACTTTTTTATAAATGTCGTTCAATAAATTTTCCATACATCCTCTAAATAGTGTCGTGTTGAGTAAGTTTTGCACGGCGTATCATCAGATTTCATAACCTGCAAACGGATAATTGGTAACTGGTAACTGGTAACTGGTAATTGGTAACTGGTAACTGGTAATTGGTAATTGGTAACTGGTAATTGGTAATTGGTTAAATAATTTCGTCCTGAGTTCAGCCGGTAATCCCTCAATTATCAGTGGTAAAAACTAAATAGAAATTTTCTCTCGCAAAGACACAAAGTTCGCAAAGATTATAATTTATTCCTTTGCGTTCTTTGCGCCTTAGCGGGAAATTGTAACCGTTCAGGCTATATATCAAAAGTGTCCGAAAGGGGATAAGGAGATAAGGGTGATATGGAGATAAGATAATAGAAATAGATTGAAATTGATTGTGGGAAACAACAAATTTCCATAAATTTCTATTAGTTTCTATTAATTTCAATTTTTTTTATAATATCTCCTTATCTTCTTAATCTCCACATCTCCTTTTGTTACACCACCTGAACGCTTACAGGAAATTTAATCTTTATGCCTTTCTCCCACCAATAACTGACCGATTACCTCAGCCGAACGGTATTTAATTACCAGTTACCAATTACCAGTTACCAATCACCAGTTACCAGAATCAAATTCC
>JBFLXS010000105.1 GCA_040755795.1 bacterium
GTTCAGGGCTATACATTAGAAGTGTAAACAAGGAGAAATGGGGAAAAGGGAGAATTGGAGAAATGGCTCAAACTTTTTCTTGCTCCACCCTTCGGACATCAATCCTGGAGTCTGCGAAATTTACCAGACCCTAACTCTTTATGGACATTAATACAGGCATTAATAATCCTATCAGTTAACTCTTCTTTTCTCCACTTCTCCATCTTCTCCCTTTCTCCTTATTTTTTATATCCTACCTGAACTCTTACAAAAGATTGAAGTAGTTCGTGGACCTACTTCCGCTCTCTATGATGCCAATGCCGTAGGTGGTCAACATCATAACTAAAAGCCCTCCAGATCTGTGGCTGAATAGTTACCATAATTTTTTACTTGATAAATTTTTTACTTTGTGTTATAATTTTTAAAATCGTAACATAGGGAGGTGTTTTTTAAAATGAAAAAAGGTTTTTGGATGGGATTAGGAATGAGTTTGTGTCTGGCAGGAACAGGATTTGCTCAACAACAGGGGACAGAAGCGACGGTGGTGGAATTAGAGGATGTTGTGGTAACGGCAACAAAAGTAGAAAAAGGAATTGGTGATGTGCCGGTGAGTGCCTCGGTGATAACAAAGGAAGAGATGGAACAAAAGGCAAGGATAACATTTGTGGATGAGGCATTGAAATATGAGGCAGGGGTGACACAGCGCCGCAAGAAATTTGCGGATACGATGAGTAGCGGGGCACTGCGCGGGTTTAGCGGTAATCAGCGGACACTGGTGTTGCTTGATGGCATGCCACTAAATGATAGTTATACCGGTGGGACATATCTGGCTAACTTACCGATTGGGAATGTTTAAGGGGGAAGAGGCATGAGGAGTGATGTTTTCTTTACTTTCTACTTTCTACTCTCTACTTTCTACTTCCTATTTTCAGGAGAGAAATGATTAAGACAGAAGGGTTGACCAAACATTTTGGCAAGATAAAGGCGGTGGATGACCTTAATCTGCATATCAAAAAAGGTGAGATATTTGCCTTGCTTGGACCAAATGGGGCAGGCAAAACTACTACAGTGCGGATGCTTAATACCTTGGCACTGCCGACCTCTGGTAGGGCAGAGATTGATGGACTGGATGTCGTCTCATCTGCAGATAAGGTGAAACGCATCATTGGTGTCTGCCCACAGGAAATAAACCTTGATCGGGAACTTACCGCTTATGAAAATCTTCATATCCATGGACTCCTTCATCGAATGGAGGCAATCCCTCAGAGGATAGATGAGTTGCTTGCCTGGTGCGGCCTGGCTGAGCGGGCAAACCATTTACTAAAGACATTCTCCGGCGGTATGCAAAGAAGATTGCTTGTTACCAGGGCTATTATGCATCGGCCAAAGGTGCTGTTCCTGGACGAGCCTACGGTTGGACTTGACCCCCAGGTCAGACGCCAGATATGGGACCTCATTCGCGAGATGAACCGGCAAGGGGTAACAATTTTACTTACCACCCATTACATTGAGGAAGCAGAACTGCTCTGTCACCGGGTAGGTATCCTTAATCATGGTAAATTGATTGCCCTGGACTCTCCTGAAGAACTAAAAGCCAAAGTGGGGCATTTTGTGGTGGAATCCCTTGATGATGGCATAACTAATTATAGGTTGTTTGATAAACAGGAAGAAGCTTATAAATTTGCTGAACAAAAGGCTGATGATGTAGTCATCCGTGAGTCAAACTTAGAGGATGTGTTTATTAAGCTTACGGGTGAGAGGATTAATTAACCCAAACACCTTTTAAGTCGTTTAAGGGCTGTTTTATAAACCTCAAGGTCTCTTCGGAATCCAATAGCAATTACTTCCACCAGAACCTTGTGTTTAAATATCTGGTAAACTATCCGATATTGCCCAACAGGGAGTTTGTATAACCCTTTCAGGGACTTTCGCAGAGGTTTGCCAAACTTATCTGGAGCAGTCGTAAGTTTGTAATTAATTTCTTTCAATATGCGACGCTGATCCTCCTTTGAGATATACTTGAAGTCTTCTTCAAGAACAAGGGTGTCAATTTCAACCTGATACATTTAACCAACCCTTTTTATGGCTTCTTCAAGAGGAATAGTTTTTCTATCCTTGCGGTTTAGCCTCTGTTGAGCAAGACTTTCAAAGGATAAATCTTCAAGTTCTTCGATTAGCTCGGTCATTTGCTGATAGCGATTGTAGTCCAGGATAGCCATGATAGGCCTATTTCTCTTAGTGAGTACAACATTCTTTTCTTTGGCAACATTTAAGATTTGGTTGAAATGTGTCCTTAATTCAGAGACACCAACTAAGGTAGTTTCTTCTTTTATAGTAAACATAATCTAACCTCCTGATGATACACTTTATTGATTATTAAATTGTACAATGAATTGCTAAAATTGTCAAGGGGATTTTTGATGAATTTCTACCCTATATTTTTGCAAGAGATGCTTATTTTTAAGCGGCGGCTATTGCGTATCGGCTACCTCTTTTCAACTATGGTTACACCACTTTTGTATTTAGTTGCCTTTGGTCTGGGATTGGGGCGGGGAATGAGTATTGATGGTGTTTCTTATCTTATGTTTGTGGTGCCCGGTATTTGCGCAATGAGTTCTATGACCAATTCTTATACCTGGATTGCTACCTCTATTTCTGTAGGCAGACTACATTTTAAGACCTTTGATGAATATCAGGTAAGTCCGATAACCGCAGCCGATATAATGCTGGGAGAGATATTATCCGGGGTAGTGCGTGGACTTTTTGCCTCAAGTTTAATCCTGGTATTTGGTGCTATCTTTGGGGCAAGTTTTCCACTAAACCCTGTGTTTTTCATCGTCTGGTTATTAAACTGTTTTATCTTTGCTTGCTTAGGGGTTATCTCTGGATTCTTAGCAAAATCGCATGAGGATACAGCTACCTTTTCCAACTTCTTTATTATGCCGATGGCTTTCTTTTGTGGGACATTCTTCCCCATAGATACACTCCCTACATTTATCAAATGGATTCTTTATCTCCTGCCACTAACCCATGCCAGCAAAGCATTAAGAGCCAGCTTCCTTGGGCAACCCATAGAATTAATCTCTATTGGCATTATGTTAGTTATCTTTATCATTTCCTTTTATTGGGGAGTAATAACTATCAGGAGGGCAAACAGATGAGAATATTTCTCTACGCATTCTTATTTTTAGGGTTTGGGTGTTTTAATAGTTGGGCAGAGCAGATTATTGGCTTTGATGACTTTGGCAAAAAGATAGTCTTGCAAAAACCACCTGAGCGGATTGCGGTTATTAGTGCAACTCCATTAGCCGCTATATTTGAACTTGGGGGAGGGAATAGAATCATTGCTGTTCCGAATAAAATTGATTTTTTTTATCCTGAAGTATGCCGAAGGTATCCGTCCTTGTTAGAAAAACCACATATAGGAAGTTTCGATAATCCCAATATTGAAAAGATTATCTCACTTAACCCTGACCTTATTATTCTCTATGCTTCCCTTGAGAACCCAGGGAAATATACATCTGCGTTTGAAAGATATACTCTACCTTATGCATCGTTCTGTACTCCTATAGATGTTGCCTTTGGTCTTGACCAGATAAAACGATTAGGGGTATTACTCGGCAAAAAGAAAGAGGCAGAAAAACTAACCCGTAAAATAAAAAAGGAGATAGATACAATAGCAAATAAGGTCTCTTCTGCTATTAAAACAAGACCATTAGTCTTTTATTGGTGGGGAACAGGTAATGGTACCTATGGAAGAAAAGCATCTATCCATGAATTGATTGAGCTCTCAGGAGGAATTCATTTAGCCGGTGAATTTGATAAACAGTGGTTTGAAATTTCACCAGAATACATCATCAGCAAAAATCCTGATGTGATTATTATTTCCTACTGGCAGGAAAACCAGAAAGAGATAAGGATAAAGGAGATTAAAGAACGCCAGGGGTTTAAGCATATTAATGCGGTCAAAAACAATCGCATATATCTAATAGATGGGAATAGTATCCATAGCATAATCAGATTCCCGGAGGCAATGCGTAATCTGGTTAAGTTTATCCATCCGGAGATAGAAATGAGTAACAAGGGGCAAGTGACAGCAGTCAGTAGTCAGAGGGATATGTCAGCCGCTGGCAGTAATCATGTCCCACAATTTTTACTGGGCAGCGTGAAGAGTGATAATTCACAATTGACAATTCACCATTCACCATTTTAAGGAGATTTAGGGAAGAAATGGTGAATTGTGAATGGTGAATTGCGAATTGTGAATGAAAGTTAAGGAGATTCATGAATGGCGAAAGGGGATGATATTCAGGAACGATTGATTAATTTTGCAGTCATAATTATAGAATTATGCTCTGCATTACCAAATACTCATATTGGGAAACACATTGCGGGGCAATTACTTCGATGTGGTACTTCTCCTGCACCGAATTATGGTGAAGCACGAGGAGCGGAAAGTAAAAATGATTTTGTTCACAAGTTGGGGATTGTTTTGAAAGAATTAAATGAATCTGGAATTTGGTTGGAGATTATAAAACGAAGCAATTTGTTACCCATTAATCAACTATTGAGCGTGGTCAAAGAATGTGATGAGCTCTCAAAAATCATCAGTTCCAGCATACGGACGATAGGAAAAAAATCGTGAATTGCGAATTGTGAATTGCGAATTGTGAATGAATGTAACATTGTCCAGTAAAACTTATGGGTAAAGATAAGGTCTGGCAAGGGATTAAGGGGGTGGAAGGAAGCGAACAGATGAGATACAAAAGACATTTTTCTATCTTACTTATTTTATGTATTATTCTGATTGCGGTATGCTTAATAGCGATTATGGTTGGTTCTATATCCATACCTCCAGTAATCATCATTAAGATATGGCTGAGTAAGATGCTATGTGGATTGATTCCGCAGGATTGGAGTGGTATTCAAGAGACAATCGTAGTAGATATTCGCACTCCAAGGGTTATTCTTTCTATGTTGATTGGTATGGGTCTGGCAATAGCCGGGGCAGGTATGCAAGGATTATTTCGCAACCCTATGGCAGAACCTTATGTCCTGGGTATGTCTTCAGGTGCGGCTGTGGGTGCGGCAGTAGCTATTGTGCTGGGTATAGGTAAGGTATTTGGAGGACTTTGTATTCCGGCTATGGCTTTTATTGGAGCAACCATTACCATACTTCTGGTCTATAATATTGCCAAAACCGATGGAAAGGTGCCCATAGAAACCCTGCTTTTATGTGGTATTGCGGTAGGATTTTTCTTGAATAGCATTGTCTCGTTTTTGAAAGTTATCTCATCTGACCAGGCATTGCGAGAGGTAGTCCTATGGTTGATGGGTTCTTTTTCTATGGCTTGTTGGAGTGATGTGAAGATGGTTATTTTACCTATCCTTTGTGGAATTGTAACCCTTTATTTCCTGGCTCGTGAGCTAAATGCCCTTCAATTTGGTGAAGAGACTGCACTGCATTTGGGAATCGAGGTTGAAGCAGTCAAGAGAATATTGCTTGTTGCCGCTTCACTGGTTACCGCTGTAGCGGTATCAGTAAGCGGAATAATAGGTTTTGTTGGCTTAGTTGTTCCACATCTTGTCCGTATTATTGTTGGACCAGGCCACCATCTCTTATTACCTGCTTCGGCTCTATCTGGGGCAATATTCCTTGTTTTATGCGATACACTGGCAAGAACAATTGCTCAACCACAAGAAATACCCATTGGGATTATTACTGCAGGTATAGGTGCACCTTACTTTGTCTATCTGCTGAGACGGAGAAAAAAGGCAATTAGTTGGTGGTAAAATGCTCAAAGTAGAAAATATATCAGCCTCATATCGAGAAATACAAGTTCTTGATGGAATTAGCTTTAGTGTAGAAAAAGGTGAATTCCTCGGTATCATTGGTCCAAATGGTGCCGGCAAGACTACTTTGCTTAAGGTAATGACCTGGGTAAAACATTCACTCTCAGGTAAGGTTATACTGGAGGGAAAAGAGATAAGCAAGTTTTCTCGTAAGGAAATAGCCAGGATAATGGCGGTTGTGCCACAAAGTTCTTTTGTGCCACCATTATTTACTGTAGAGGATGTAATTTCTATGGGTAGATATGCCCATCAAAAGAGTCGATTTGCCTCCACAAAAGAGGATATAGATGCAGTAGAACAGGCTATGGAAAAGACAAATACCAGTAAATTTCGTCATCGTTTGATAGGTGAGCTAAGTGGTGGTGAACGACAGGAGGTTATTATTGCCCGGGCATTAGCTCAAGAACCTAAAATACTCATACTGGATGAACCTACGGCAAATCTTGATATAAAACATCAGATGAGGATATTGGATTTAACCAGAAGATTAGTGAAGGATGATAATATTACTGCGGTGATGGTCATTCACGACTTGAATTTAGCCGCCAGATTCTGTGATAGGCTTATTTTACTCCACAATCAGAAAATTCATTCAGCAGGAAGCCCCAGGGATGTGCTTACTAAAGAAAATCTTAAAACTGCTTATGAGGTAGAGGTAGTGGTTGAGAATAACCCTTTGATAGACTGCTTACAGGTAGTGGTTATTGATGGGCAGAAAAAAATTTCGACCTGTGAAATAGGGTTACAAATATCCCCCAATAGAGAATAAACAGGCCGCTCCTATGGAGCTAATTTGTTATAGAGGAAGATAATCTTTCTACAAACATATCGCTCCTCTGGAGCTAATATGAATAAAGCTCTGTAGGAGCAATCTGTTTGTAGTATTCCGCAAAAGCAATATATTTGTAGCTCCGTAGGAGCGACCTATTTGTATCGGCAGTAGAGATTGAATATCTATTTCTTGCATTTTATTTAAACCTATTTCACAGGTCGAAAAATTTCTTAGGAGGGTGTTAGGTGAAGATAGTATCAATTATGTGGCAGAGTTATATAAATATGCTTGTTCGGGCAAGCAAAAATGTGAAAGATTTTGCAGAAATTAAGGCTTATTCCTCAAAAAGGCTTGAACAAGAACCGGAAAAGATTGAGGCAATACTTAATGAAATGGCAAAAGCGCACATCATTTTTCTCTATCGTTCAACCGAAGGGTTTTGGGAAACGATTGAAGGCAGGCTTAAAGAGCTGGGCAAAAGGGTGCCTATTGTCTGCCTCGGACACGACCCGTCCTACTGGATGCTCTCTACGGTAAAGCCAGAGATAGTAGCTCAAGTCTATTCCTACCTTGTCATCAACGGCGAAGAGAACTTCACCAATATGCTACGATATATTGCCAGGGAGGTAGGCGGGCTTGATCTGAATGCCCCAGAGCCAAAACCAGTCCCCTGGGAAGGACTATATCATCCTGATACAGCGTCAATTTTTAACAATATTGAAGAATATCTCCAATGGTATGATAATTCAAAGTCCTCTGGTTTACCATCGGCAGGGACGGTTGGGATACTCCTGTCCCGGCACTACTGGGTGAATGATAATCTTGAAGTTGAGAATACCCTTATTCGGGAATTAGAGAAACTAAATTTAAAGGTTATCCCTGCTTTTTCATATTCTATTAAGGACGAAGAGTGGGGGAATAAGGGAAGTGGAGAGGTAATTTGCGAGTATTTTTTGGGCAAAGACAAAACCCCGCGGATAGATGCGTTTATTAAACTCCAGAATTTTTTCCTTGGCAACACACGCGGGAAAAATCAAGATGATAATATAGTTGCATCTTGTGGCGTGGAAATATTGAAACTGTTTGATGTGCCTGTATTTTCTCCGGTCACTTCCTATTATAGAACTATAGATGAATGGAATAGCGATTCGGATGGGCTTGGGGCAGGAATTGGCTGGTCAATTGCTATGCCGGAATTTGAAGGAGTAATTGAGCCCATTATTATTGGAGGGGCGAGTAAAGAAAAAGGGGACTTAGAGCGCCGGATGCCAATTGAGGAGCGGTGTAAAAAGGTTGCGAAACGAGTAGCTAACTGGATACGATTGCGAAAGAAAGCCATCCAGCACCGCAAGGTAGCCTTTATCCTGCATAACAACCCCTGTGCCTCGGTAGAGGCTACAGTAGGTGGTGGTGCCCACTTAGATACCTTAGAGAGTGTAGCTCGAATAATGCACCAGATGAAAGGGGTGGGCTATGCTATTGACCCACCAGCCGATGGCAAAGAACTCATTGATACTATTATGGAACGCAAAGCCATCAGTGAGTTTCGCTGGACAACCGTTGATGAAATTGTCAAAAAAGGCGGCTTTCTCAAGCAGATGACTAAAGAAGAATATGTCCAATGGTTTGATACCCTTTCTCCCACAGTGAAGAAACGCATGAATGATGCCTGGGGTAATCCACCTGGTGAAGAGAAAAATGGTGTGCCGGCGGCTATGGTCTATGAAGGTAAAATTCTTATTACAGGGATTCAATATGGCAATGTAGTGGTCTGCGTTCAGCCCAAACGCGGTTGTGCTGGTGCCAGGTGTGATGGCCAGGTATGCAAGATTCTGCACGATCCGGATATCCCCCCACCACACCAGTATCTGGCTACATACCGCTACCTTGAGTATGATTTTGGGGTAGATGTAATTGTGCATGTGGGCACGCACGGCAACTTAGAGTTTTTGCCTGGCAAAGGCACCGGCCTATCTGGTGACTGCTATCCAGATATAGGTATCGGAGACCTGCCGCATCTTTATATCTATAATGCTGACAACCCACCTGAAGGTACTATTGCCAAACGCAGAAGCTGTGCTACACTGGTTGACCATATGCAGACTGTAATGACACAGGGTGGGCTGTATGAGGAGCTTGAGGAGTTAGGACGCTTTATTGGTGAATATGAGCAGGTAAAGGATGTTGACCCAGCACGAGCACACGCACTTCAACACCTGATTATGGAGATGATAGAAAAGACCAATCTCAGCAAGGAGATGAGATTGAACCAGGATGTAGGGTTTGACGAGGTGGTAAGGCATGCTCATGGAGTGCTCTCCCGCATACGAAACACTCAGATACAAAATGGGATGCACATCTTTGGACAACTGCCTGAAGGAGAAATGCGAGTGGAATTTATCAACTCTATTCTGCGTTATGATGCAGGGGAAAATATTTCTCTGCGTAGGACTGTTGCCTCTATGATGGGTATGGATTTATCTAAGATGCTGGCAAATCAGGATGGGGTATGTCCGCATCATCAGAAGAGCTATGGAGAGTTGCTGGAAGAGGTGGATACAGCCTGTAAGGGATTTATTCGGCAGGTTATTGGTCTACAGGTCACAGACTCCAGCCTGGTTGATAGTTCCCTGTGGACTAAACTGCGAGAGCGGGTGCTTGATCTAAATAGCAGAATCGATCAATCACAGGAGATAGCCTCACTCCTGCACGGATTTAGCGGTGGGTATATCCCGCCAGGACCCTCGGGCTTAATTAGCCGGGGCAGAGACGATATTCTACCGACTGGCAGAAATTTCTATTCCCTTGACCCGCATCGGATTCCAACAAAGGCTGCCTGGAAGGTGGGACAGAAATTAGCTGATGCGCTGCTTGAAAAGCATAAGCAAGAACAAGGCAGACTTCCGGAGAATGTAGCTATCTACTGGCAGTGCTCGGATATAATGTGGGCTGATGGCGAAGGGATGGCACAGATTATGTCCCTTTTAGGTGTGCGGCCTCTCTGGCATCCAAATGGCAGGGTGAAAGGCTTTGAGGTGATTCCCCTTTTAGAGCTTGGAAGACCAAGGATTGATGTTACTATTCGTGTTTCGGGTATCACCCGGGATAACTTTCCAAACTGCATTGAGCTCCTGGATGAGGCTATCCAGGTAGTAGCCTGTCTGGATGAGGTTGAGGAGCTGAATTTTGTGCGAAAACACGCCTTAGCTCAAATTAACCAGAATAGCGACGGAAATTCCTCTAAAGAGAACTGGCGAGATGCTACCCTGCGTATCTTTGCATCAAAACCCGGCACCTATCAGGCAGGAACACAACTGGCGGTCTATGCCTCTGCATGGAAAGAGGAAAAGGATTTGAGTGATATCTTTATCTATTGGAA
Organism: bacterium; assembly: GCA_040755795.1. NCBI lineage: Bacteria > bacterium. The sequence continues at coordinate 9,984 of JBFLXS010000105.1, forward strand.
CGGATACGCCTATGGCAAGGGGATATTTGGCGAAGAAAAACATAAGCAGTTGACTGATAGCCTTAAAACAGTTGACATAACCTACAATAAGGTGGTCAGCGATGAATATGACCTCTTTGGTTGTTGTTGCTATTTCGGCACACACGGCGGGATGACTACTGCTGCCAGAACTATCTCAGGCAAAGAAGTCAAGACTTACTACGGCGATACCCGTGAACCAGGGCATATTGAGGTGCGAGATATGGCAGATGAGATCAGGCGTGTAGTGCGAACAAAACTGCTTAACCCAAAATGGATTGAAGGAATGAAACGCCACGGATACAAAGGCGCCGGAGATATCTCTAAAAGAATTGGCAGGGTTTACGGCTGGGAGGCAACAACGAAAGAAGTCGATGACTGGATATTCGATGAGATTGCCAGCACCTTTGTGTTAGATGAGGAGAACAGGAAATTTTTCGAGGAGAATAATCCCTGGGCATTAGAGGAGATTGGCCGCAGACTCCTTGAGGCGCAGGAACGTGGACTGTGGAATGCTGACCCTGAGGTGCTAAAAGGACTTAAAAATGCTTATCTTGAAATTGAGGGCTGGATTGAAGAGAAGATGGGTGACATTGAAGGTGATTTTCAAGGCGGGGCAATAGATATCCTGACTGCAGAGGATGTGCCTGACTGGAGGGCTAAAATGCAGGAGATCAGAAAGGTAATCGGGTGAGGATACCCTGATACACTTCTTTACGGTGACCTATTTTTAATATTGCAATAGTGTTACCTTCAATTTTGTAAATGATTCTGTAATCACCAACTCTCAAAACCCAGAGAGACTTGAGGCTGTATCTTAATGGTTGTAAGAGTTCAGGTAGGATATAAAAAATAAGGAGAAAGGGAGAAGATGGAGAAGTGGAGAAAAGAAGAGTTAACTGATAGGATTATTAATGCCTGTATTAATGTCCATAAAGAGTTAGGGTCTGGTT
>JBFLXS010000106.1 GCA_040755795.1 bacterium
CACGGAGAGCACGAAGTGAAATTTGATGAATTATCGAATAGAGTCATTGGATGCACTATAGCGGTGGATCGAACTCTTGAGCCATGTTTGTTTGAATTCAAGTGGAAAGATTGGAAGAAGGCATAAAGAGATTTGTTCTGTAACATCTTAGTGTCCTTCGTGCTCTTCGTGGTGAATAGTTACAAATCCGCTTACTATTAAATCCCCTTACTATTAAAAATTTGTCACACGGATTAAACGAATTTATTTATTTTTTCCCATTTTTTCCGCTTAATCCGCTTACTCACTTAATCTCCCTATCTCCTTTTCTTACACCAAGTAGTGTGGTATAATTTTGTTTTCCCATGTCGACCTATTTCACAGGTCGAAAAAATTTGTAGTTATTGTCAGACACTGCCGAAAATTACAAGACATTAAATTCCATTTCGTGTCCTTCGTGCTCTTCGTGGTGAATAGTTACTCACTGGCTTACTTCCCGATGCAAAATTTTGAAAATATCTCATTCAAGATATCTTCAGTAACAGTCTCACCGATTATTAATCCAAGATTATCCAGTGATTCTCGCAGGTCAACCGAACTAAATTCAAAAGAAAGATTATTCTCAATTGACTTGATAGCCGAATTTATATTCTTAAGGCAGGATATAAATGCCTCTTTATGCCGGATATTGGTAATGAGAGGAGCATCAGTTGATAATATTTTACCCGCAAGAAATATTTCCTTAATTTTCTTTTTTAGCTCATTTAACCCCAATTGCTGGGTGGCACAAAGATTTATGATGGGTTTATCGGGTAAATAGTTTTTAACCTTGTCGATTTCAATAAGTTGCGGCAAATCAAATTTATTGATAATGATGATGGTCTGTTTATTTTTTAGTTCATCCATAATTATCAGGTCATCCTGAGTAATATTTTCAGAACCATCCATCACAAACATAATTAAATCAGCCAGATTTAAAGCCTTTTTTGCTCGTTGGACACCCTGTTCTTCAACAATATCAACCGTATGCCGTAAACCTGCAGTATCGACCACCTTTAAAGGAATACCTTCGATGTCAATTGTTTCTTCAATCGTATCTCGCGTTGTGCCGGGAATATGAGTTACAATGGCTCTTGGTTGTCCAACCAAAGCATTTAATAGACTTGATTTACCCACATTAGGACGACCAATAATCGTGGTTATTACGCCTTGTTGCAACACCTTGCCATATTTAGCACTGTCAATCAATTCCTCAATCTTTGTTTTAGTTTCATTTAATCTGTTTAAAATTTCCGTGTTAGGCAATAATTCAATATCTTCTTCATAAAAGTCAATCGACGCTTCAATCTCGGCTAATAAAGAGATAATCTGGTTACGGAGATTGGATATTTCATGGTAGAGGTTACCTGATAGTTGAGAAAGGGCAAATTTAGCGGCAAGGTCTGTTTTAGCTCGAATTAATTCTACAACTGCTTCAGCCTGGGACAGGTCAATTCTGCCATTTAAAAATGCTCGTTTAGTAAATTCACCTGGTAGTGCCAACCGTGCACCCAGGGATAAAACTGTTTCTAAAATTCGGTTTAAGGAAACAATTCCGCCGTGTGCATTAATTTCAATTACATCCTCACAGGTATAACTCTTTGGAGCTCGCATCACACAAAGAAGAACTGTATCAATTACCTCTTTGCTGTTTGCTTCAACTATTTCCCCATAATGGATGGTATGAGTTGTAAATTCAGAAATCCGATTTTTACCTTTAAATATCTTATCTGCTATTTCTATCGCCTTTTTACCACTTAATCTCACAATACCAATTCCACCTTCTCCTAAAGGTGTAGAAATAGCGGCAATGGTATCGTTCAAAATATACACTCTCGCAAATCTCCATGGTATGAGCCTATAGCACTTATTAATCGAAATTTGACCCAGATATGGTTATGAAATTCCAAATCACAAATTCCAAAGGACAAATAAATTCCAATGACCAAAAATCAAAATTCCAAACAAAAGAAGGAAAAGTGCTTTTCAATGAGGCAATAGAATTAAAGAAGAGTTATATTCCCCTCTTGAGAGGGGTTAGAGGTGTGTCCTTCAATTATTGAAAAACCTAAATCTGACATTATTGAGCAAAATATTCAACTCTCTTTAACAAAATTGATAAAGCAATAGGTTTTGGAATTTGGTGCTTGGAATTTATTTGGAATTTGTTATTTGAAATTTGGAATTTATATTGCAAGGTTATGGTTAAACCATGATGAATAAATTCACGAAACTCCAGCTTATGTAAACTTCCCGTTAATAACCGCTATATCTTCTGACCGCTGTATTTATCCGTGCTAATCCGTGTTAATCAGTGGTTGAATAGTTACCTTTGTGGAGATTATTTAAAACTTTTTTCTACTTCTTCTATTATCTTCTCTATGGGTATATTTGTCTTATCATCGAAATATGTAAATTCTTCCTCGTGTTTTTCTTCTTTAGTTTCCTGGTGTAGTTTTGTTTCTTCAACTACCTCATCAATAGCTTTTCCAAGGACTTTTTCTGCCCTCATGGCGGCTTCTTTGGCTTTTTTAGCCACTGTTTCAGCCATTTCTTCTTCTAAAGATAGCGGTGGTTTAGCACCTTCTTCTGGCAGTGGTATTGTTGGTTCTTCGATTTGAGGAGGAAGGACTTCTTCAAGAGGTGGTGTTAATTCCATTTTAATGCCTTCAGGCATAATTGATTCCATACCTATTTCTACGGTTCCCACTTCTGCACCTTTTTTAGTATAGACAAAGCCTCCTTTTACCTCACCCATATCTATTGTTCCGTGAATACCTCTCTCTTTTGTATAGGTAAATTCACCCTTTGCCTCGCCCATTTCAATAGTTCCTTCAATACCTTTCTCTTTAGAATAAGTAAAATCACTTTTTACCTCACCCATATCTATTGTTCCCACGATACCGCGTTCTTTTGAGAAGGTAAAATCTCCCGGCACACCATCCATATCTACAGTTCCAAAAACGCCTTTTTCCTTTGAGTAAGTAAATTTACCTCTGGCATCAGCCATTTTTACATTTCCTTCAATTCCTTTAGAAAGAGAGTAAGTAAAATCAGCTGGCACACCACCCATATCTACTGCTCCAAATAGACCTTTTTCTTTTGAGTATGTAAAATCGCCTTCTGCACCGCCCATATCAATGATTCCCACGATACCTTTTTCTTTTGCATAACTAAATTCTGCAACGACATCACCCATCGTTATGATTCCTGCAATTCCTTTGTCCTTAGTATAATTAAAGTCTCCAATGACACCTCCCATATCTACGGTTCCATAAATACCTTTTTCCTGTGTAAATGTAAATTTTGCTTCAGCATCATCCATTTTGAAATTTCCTTCGATGCCTTTTGTTTTGGAGTAAGTAAATTCACCTTCTACGCCACCCATATCGACAATGCCATAAACACCCCTTTCTTTTGAATAGGTAAATTTAGCCCTGGCATCGCCCAGTTGTGCTTCACCTTCAATCCCTTTGTCTTTTGAGAAAACGAATTCTCCTGTTGCTTCACCCAAATCTATCCTTCCAATAATTCCTTTATCTTTTGAAGATGACAAATCACTCTTTACCTCATCTTTTTCAACTGTTGTTTTTTTCATTCTTATCTACCTCCTTATGTTTGGTAATTGGTAACTGGTAATTGGTAATTGGTAATTGGTAATTGGTAACTGGTAATTAGTTACCAGTTACCAATCACCAGTTACCAATTACTTAAGGGTTTGCCTCTTTAAATCCAGATAATTTTGTAATATTAAAATTGCGGCTAATTTATCTACCGTGGCTTTTTGTTTTCTCTTTTTTAATGGTGCGTTTTTTAATGTATTTTTAGCTATTTTAGTGGTGAGGCGTTCATCCCATGTTTTAATTGGGATACTTAAATTTAACTTCATTGTTTCAACCAAGTTAAGTATTTTATTCGCCTGTATTCCTATCTTCCCACTCATTTCCTTTGGTAGTCCAACAATTATTTCTTCTACCTGATACTTACTCATTAACCTTTCAAGGTGACTAAAAAGTAAAGCATCACTTTCTCGAACAATTACCTCTATTCCTTGAGCGGTTATTCCCAATTCATCGCTTATTGCTACACCAACTCTCCGCTCCCCAATATCTAAACCCATAATTCTCATTTATATTTTCTTCTTCAAAGCCAGTGCTTCTGGGGTCCCTTTGCCATAACCATTCATTCCAAATTCGACACTTCGACGCAACCAGCAGATTTCGCGCGTAAGTCTTTCTACCTCTTTAACAACATCATTTAACCCTTTTTCTTCCGTAAATAGCAGGACACTGCGAATATTCAAATCAATATGAAATGAATCATTGTGCATTTGTTTAAACATATCTTCATACGCGATAAACACCTCGAATTCTTTAGGTTTGGCTGGGTCGTTTATATATTCCATAGCCTGGGCAAAGAAAAACCTTATCTCCTCTTTTGGCGGAATCACCTTCAAGTTTTTAAAGATAGGTAACTCCGAAATAGTTATTTTGGGTTTGTCTCGATATAGGATGTCTGGAGCAAACTTACAGTTAAAGTTAAACGCCGCTCCTCCACCTATATTGCGAATCACTACTTCCAATGCTTGAATCTGACTTTCTCTGGGCTTAATATCTACAATCACATAAGGCATACTCTCTGACTTATGAATCTCTTTAATTTCCTCTATTAATTTGCAGGAGGCCGTAGTTGATTTACGAACCTGTCTGGCAAGATACCAAATTATACACACAAACACACTTCCTATTACGACTAATCCTACAATTGGCCACACCTGTAAACCTATCTCTAAACTCATTTTCTTATCCTCCTTTTAAGTAGATAATATCCCCTCTTTTTATATATCGGCTAAATAGCCAAATTTCTTTAATTATTACTTTACCACAAAATTTGTTATCTGTCAAGGAAAATTTCGACCTGTGCAGGTAGAAAATTAAGTAAGCAGATTTTTAATAGTAAGCGGGTGGATTTAGTAAGCGGATTTAACGGATTTAGCGGAAAAAGAAATAAAAAAATCCGCTCAATCCGTTTAATCCGCTTACAAAAAAAATCTGTTTAATCAGCTTACAATAAAAAAATGTAATCTGTTTAATCAATTATCCTTTTATTTCTAATTGCACAGGTCGAAAAAATTCGCTAATTCTGTAATGGCTCAGTCATTTAGGGGTAAGTGCGGATTTCAGATTGTTTTTTTATCTCTAACGAATAATCCCAATCTTCCCCTTCTTTATCTGTCCTTTATCATTTGTCAAAACATAGATGTAAATCCCTGACGCAACCGGCTCGCCGGCTAAATTTCTGCATCGCCATTCACCATTAAAGTTTTCCTTCTCATAAACCAATTCACCAGCAATATTATAAATTCTAATCGTTGTATTCTCCGTTAATCCAGCAAAATGCACCTCACCAGTCCTGGATGGATTTGGATATGGATGGGCATTAGCTAAAGTTGTAGATAGTTGGTCAATCGTATCTGCCTGGATGTTAATTAAGATTTTGTTTGAACTGAATTCAACCAGATTCCAGCTTCTATCTATAAACCTGGTATTTGGTGTAAATGATAATAAAGTTGCTCCTTTTGCCTTAGCCTTGAAGGTAATGGTATTCGAAATAGTGGGATTAAAGGCATCTTTCTTGAGCGAGATAGCGATGTAGCATATTTTTCCATCCTTAACTCCATGAACAGTATATACACCATCAACCAACTGCCTTGATTTAAGTTGCTTGTCATCAGTAGCTACTACTTCTAAAACTGTTTGGTCATAGGCAAGATAATAACCAAATATTCTAACTTTAGCCTGTGAATCTGCCTTAATAGTTACTTTAAATGTCTCCCCTACTTTTAGAGTTTCGTTTTCGGAAATAACCATTAATGAAATATTGCCTTGTTGTTGAGGATATTCTATTGGTGGAGCAGGTGATGGTGGTGGATTATTATAGTCGTAGTTATATAGACAGATATCAATATCAATATCGTCTATTACTCCATTTCGGTTGCAGTCAGCAGCGGGATTATAAGAACCAAACATTGCCTCCACAATAACATCTATATCATTCGTGCCGTCAAAGACACCATTTTGATTTGCATCACCGGTATATAAAGTTTTTGTGCCAATATCCGTTACCTGTCCTGCAACTACAGTGAAATCAGGCCAATAGCGTCTTATTGCCCCAGCCGTTGTTGCCGTGGCGATATATGTTCCCGGGGAAACAGCCGGAAATTGAAATTGTCCATTAGCCGTTGTTGTGGTTGTGCCAAAAGGTGCCGTAATTAAAAGTCCCTCATGATAGACTGAGTATGAATAACCAAATGGTGGTTTAAAGATAATTGCCGCTCCTTTTACCTCACCCTGACCAATAGTCACTGTCCCTGTGGCCATAGTGAAAAGAATAGGATTAGTTTCTGGGTCAGTAAGTTCTGTTTTACTTGTTCCAGTGCCCAAATCAAAAAATACTGTGGTTGAACCATTTTGTAATGCCTTAAACTTAATTGTGGCTAATGTACCGGTACCATCTGCCGAGTCTGTTAAAACTTTATATAATATCGTCCCACTGCCATTATTTGCCATATTATAATAATTATAGCCACCGGCAGGGAATGAACCTTGCGTAATTTGAACGCCAGGTTTTGTCGGATTAGCATCTTGCACCTCTAAATATGCCGGGTCAAATCGGACATAAACCGATGCCCGCTTAAGGTTAAAGACATTTGCTAGATGGATATTCAAATCAAATAATGCTCCATTGCTCACACCAAGGTTTGAAGGTTCTATTGAAAGTCTTGCAGTTGGTGCAGTGGCAAAGGCGGTAAATGTCGCCGGAGAATCCGTTAAATTCAATCCCGGTGTTTTTACCAGTGAGGTATAAGTTCCTTGTTTATTCCCAAGAATTAACATTGCCCTCGCCACACCATCTGCATCAGTTAGAGTAGGTGGCTCGTAAAAACGATACCCAGATGCACCACCGGGCACAGCGGTAATAGTAAATTCCACCGCAATGTTTCCAACACCATTATTGTATTGGTCTGTAACTGTAATCTTGAATGGATATGGTAACGATGAACCAGCCGCCGCTGATTGATTATTAGTCGTGGTATCCATAATGACTTTGGTGGCTGTACCAGGATTAATCGTAATCGTTGCCATCCCTTGAACCGAGCTTGAGGTAACTTTTAATATCGTTGTTCTGGTAGCCAGATTATATGCTGTAAAAACGGTAGAGGTTCCAGTAGTCGGTGATATTTGACCAACTAATCCAGAACTTAACTGCCAGGTGTAAGTGGCATCTAAAATAGGAGCATTAGAGGAATCATACGCCTGTGCCGAGAAAGTTGCTGTTCCCTGCAAGCCTACCGCGACTGTGCCTGGTGTAATCGTTACATGATGAATGCTACTTTCCCGAAATGCGTAAAGTTTATCATCATAAGAGGTTACATAAATCGTTGTCGAGCCACTCCCAATCGCTGGAGAAGAACGCACAACCTCACCTGTGGCATAACTCCATTTTAAATTAAGCACCGAGTCAAATGCATAAATCTTATTATCATCTGAACCGATATACACCATTCCATTTCCACCAAGGACAGGTGAGGAATAAATCGCACCACCCGTCGTGTAACTTCCTCTCAATGTGCTTAAATCTGAACTCAAGGCATAAATTTTACCATCTAAAGACCCAACATACACCGTGCCATCTGTCCCAATCGCTGGAGAAGAACGAATATCATTATTAGTAGTGAAACTTCCGATTAATGTGCTTAAATTAGAGTTAAAGGCATAAATCTTATTATCATTGCAACCAACATAGACTATTCCATTTTCAGCAATTGCTGGAGACGAATAAATCGCACCACCCGTCGTGTAACTTCCTCTCAATGTGCTTAAATCTGAACTCAGGGCATAAATTTTACCATCTAAAGACCCAACATACACCGTGCCATCTGTCCCAATCGCTGGTGAAGATTGAATATCACCTGAGGTTGAGTAACTTCCAACCAATGTGTTATTTGGAGTTAATGCATAAATCTTATCATCATTTGACCCAAAATAGATATTGCCATTAGAACTAATCACCGGCGATGAATAAATAGGCCCACCGGTTTGATATTGCCATCTGGCAGTCCCATCTGAATTTATGGCATAAAGGTAACCTATACTTGCCTCACCAACATATAGAACACTACTACTGTCAATAGCAGGAGAAGAATAGATAGGTCCAATCGTAGAATAAGGTGAAGTCCAATTAGCACTACCATCAGATTTTATCGCATATAGTTTGCCAGCAGGTTCAATTGTTCCAAAATAAATAACCCCATTATGACCAATTGCCGGTGAGGAATAAATATCGACACCCGTATTATAAGTCCATTTACTAACGACCGAAATTGGGTCAGGATAAGAACTCACACCGGTATGAGACCGATTATATCGCCACATTGGCCACATATGGGTTAGTCCTGTAACTGTAATCGTTGCCCTTTGACTCACGGTGCCATAATTTGCGGTTAATGTCCCCTCACCTGTCTCCATACCCGCGGTAAATGTCGTTGTTCCACCGACAATTGGAGAAATAGTGCCTATAGTTACTAACCAATTATAAGAAAGACCCGGAATATAATTACCATACTGGTCATAGCCTGATGCAGTAAAAATCTTAGTGTAGCTCAACTGAACCGTTGCAGTTGCAGGATTAATAACAATAGAAGTAAGCGTGCCCGGGGTAATAGTAATCGTCGCTATCGTCGTAATAGAGCCTGATGTTACGGCTAATGTCCCGGTCAATGCTCTGGTTCCTGCCGTAAAGGTTGTCCCTGCTCCTTCAACTGGTGAAACACTGCCAATATTTGTTGTCCAGGTATATGTTATCCCTGTTACAGTCCCACCTAAAACATCATATCCCTGTGCCGTAAATGATATAGTCCCATTAACCGTTGTCGTGGCTGTTTGTGGTGTAATAGTGATATGATGTAATCCACCGGTAGTTATCGTAATAGTTGCTTTAGCCGTAACAGTCCCTGAAATAACCGCTAAAGTCCCGGTAACAGGTTGAGTGCCTGCGGTAAATCTGGTTGATGAACCAATAGTTGGCGTAACACTTCCTATCGCCGTTGACCAGTTGTAACTTAAATCAGGAATTGCGTTTCCATACACATCATATCCCTGGGCGGTAAATGTTATTGTGCCAGAAATCATAAGTGTTGCGGATGAAGGAGTAATAACAATATAATTTAATGTCCCGACCGTAATAGTTATTGTTGCATAATTAATCACATTACCAAAACTTACGGCTAATGTGCCAACTACGGAATGAGTGCCTGCCGTAAATAGTGTTTGACTCCCTGTAGTTGGTAAAATACTACCAATTAATGTCTGCCAGGTAAAGTCTAAATTCTCGATTAGATTATGTTGGTTATCATAGCCTTTAGCCGTAAATGTTCTTGTTCCTTCGATTCCCATAGTCGCCGTCGCTGGCTCGATTATAATATAGGTTAAAGTTCCGGGAACAACGGTGATAGTAGCAATATTGGTTATCGTGCCATAAGTAACCGTAAGTGTTGCGGTTTGAGTCGTTGTCCCGGCTGTAAATGTCGTTCTGGTGCCAGTAGTTGGTGTAATACTACCAATGACTACCGAGAAATTAAAAATAAGCCCTCCAATGCAATTATTGTACTCATCATACCCTTGAGCCGTAAATGTTCTTGAGCCACCTGTTGATACAGTTGCAGTTGCGGGTGTAATAAGAATAAAGGTTATCGTGCCTGGAGTAATAGTAATCGTTGCCACACCCGTAATACCACTTGAGGTAAAAGTTAATGTCCCGGTAGTAGCATAAGTTCCAGCGGTAAATAATGTTTTGGTTCCGGTAGTTGGATGGACACTGCCAATTGCTGTTGCCCAGATAGAAGATAACTCTACAGGGTTTCCATAGACATCATAGCCAGTGGCCGTAAATGTTGTTGTCCCTTGCACCGATAAACTTGCCGTTGATGGGTTGATAATAATACAGGTTAATGTGCCTGGGATAAGTGTAATAGTTGCGATTGCAGTGAAAGTGCCAAAATTAACCGTGAGTGTTCCGATTTCACTTTTTGTCCCAGCAGTAAAGAGTGTCTGAGTCCCTGAACTCGGAGCAACACTACCAATAAAGGTAGTCCAGCCAAATACCAGGCCAGAAATAAGATTATCATAACTATCATATCCTTGTGCTGTCCATGTCCGTGTGCCAGCCACCATAAGTGTTGCTGTAGCTGGAGTGATAATGATATAATTTAGTGTCCCCGGAAGAATAGTAATCGTTGCCGACGAACTAATAGTACCATAACTTGCCGTAAGACTGCCTATACCGGTTCTTGTGCCAGCGATGAATAAGGTTTCAATGCCGGTAGTATTAGAAACAGAACCAATGGTGAATGACCAGGTAAAAATCAGGTCTGGAATAGGAATGCCAGAATCATCATATCCAGTGGCAGTAAATGTGCGTGTGCCATCTACTATAAGTGTAGCCGTCGATGGAGTTATGACGATATAACTAATCGTGCCTGACCTGACAGTAATGGTAGCACAAGCAGTAATCGAACCATAGTAGGCAGTTAGACTACCTACACCAGTTGTTGTTCCAGCAGTAAAGAATGTCAATGTTCCTATGCTCGGCGAAACACTGCCCATATTTGATGTCCAATTGAAACTCAAATCAGGGATAATATGGCCATATTCATCATAGCCGGTAGCCCTAAATGTTTTTGTCCCGGCAACAGTCAGTGTCGCACTTGCCGGGTCAATGATAATATAACTCAATGTCCCAACATTGATGGTGATGGTTGCATAGCCAGTGATTAAGCCAAAACCCGCTGTAAGTGTCCCAATCGTCGGAATAGTCAGACCTGTAAATAGTGTCTGCGTGCCAGATGTCGGCGAAACACTACCAATCAATGTCTGCC
>JBFLXS010000107.1 GCA_040755795.1 bacterium
ACACGGATTAGCACGGATAAATACAGAGGGCAGAAGGCAGAGGACAGAGGGCAGAAAACAGAAGGCAGAGAACAACAGGAGGAAAAAAACTTCAGCCTGATTACGGACACGGAAAACGGACACGGATGAAACACTGATTTTTTATGGACGCAGATGAACGCAGATTTCCATGATTTTTCTTTATTATCCTGATAATCTGCGAAAAAAATCTTGCGTCCTATTAACTTGAAAACCAATTCCGTGCTAATCCGTGTTAATCAGTGGCTGAATAGTTACATTTTATTCTATATTTTTAACAATCTTTGCCTTATTTTCAAGATAGGCAAGCCAGTCATCTGCGACCTTTTGCCTTTTTTCATAGAGGCAATTAGCCAGGATTCGATTATAATCCTTTTTAAAATCCTGTTCTTTTGGGGCTATCTTTTCTACCATTTTAACAATATGATAGCCTAATGAGGTTTCAATCACCTCACTAATCTTTGATTCTTCAAGTTCAAAAGCCTTTTTTGAGAAATCAGGATTTATTCCAAATCCAACTATACCAACTTCTTTACTGATGGATTCCAATGTTTTTGTGCCGATGTCGGGGTCAAGGAATCTCTTTGGAACTATGCCTAAATCGCCGCCTTGTAGGGCGCTTTTAGCGTGGGAAAATGTTTGAGCAATCTGCTCAAAATTAGCCCCTGGCAGTTTTACTTGTTTAAGTATTTCTTTAGCCTTTTTATGTGCCTTTTTCTCTTCTTTTTTAGTCACCAGAAACCCACGAATTTTCTCCTCAACATCCTTCAATTCTCTTGGTTCATCCTTTAATTTATCTTCTAATTTAATAATATGGTAGCCAAATTTAGTTTTGACAACAGGACTTAAATCACCTTTCTTTTCAAGTTTGTAAGCGGCTTTTTCAAACTCTGCCACCATATCCCCTTCGCCAAAATAACCTAAGTCGCCGCCTCTTTCTCGGCTGGCACAATTAGAATGTTGAGCGGCTAATGTGGTAAAATCAGCCCCTTCATTCAATTGTTTAAGTAAATCTTCTGCTTTACTTCTGGCGGCAGAATCCTGGTCTGGTGGTGCACCTTCAGGCACACCAATGAGGATATGCCTTACCCGAATTTTACCCGGTTTCATAAATTCATCCTCAACATTCTCCTTGTAATATTTTTCTACCTCTTCAAATGGCACAAATTGTTTTGGGTCAATCAAAATCTGCCTAAGATGTGCACTCTCATATTCTTTTTTATAATAGTTATTTAACTCAACCTGACTCACTTTAACCTGATTGACAACCAAATTTCGTGTCTTATTAACCAATATATCTTGAATTGCCTCTTTTTCTTTCATTTTCCACCAGAGTGGGTGAGCACCCTGAACATATTGATTGTAGGTATTGGCATCTTCAAAGGATTTCATTACCTCATTTCGTATCTCATCTACGCTAACTTGTATCCCCAATCGTTTTGCATTATTCAGCAAGACCTGTCGCCTTACCAGACTGTCGATAATTGTCTTTCTTAAATCAGGGATGCTTTCAGCGTCAAAATCCTCTCCATACACCTTTTTAAGACTATCCAGATAATTTCTATAGGCTATCTGAAACTCTTCAGGTGAGATTATTTTACCATCTATCGTTGCTATCTGCGGTCTAAAATATTGACCGCCGTAATCCATTCCCCAGGAAACAAATATCATCGCTACAAAGGTAACGATAATTATCCAGAATACAAATTTGGCTTTTTTGCGTAAAGTATTAAACATCGAAATATCCTCCTTATAAAAGTAGTTAGTAGTCAGTGAACAGTAATCACTTTTCACTTTTTAATTATAACATATAAATTTTATATTTTGCAACTTAATTTTTTAGTGGTAGATTTCAGGTTTATTTTTGGAAATGGGGCTTCATCAAAAACCTTCTTAAAATCATATATATCCTTAAAATCATCGATACTATCGCTATCTGTCTTACCCATTAATCCAGAATTAACCATATTGAAAACAATATGTCCAAAATCCTCAGTTTTGTATATTCCCCAGTGTTCAAAAACGGTGCGAGCCATTGGTCCAAAAAGTTCTAATGCCACATTCTGGATTCCTTTTAAAAGCTCATCTCCGCTAACATGTCCGTTTCTTTTTAATTTATTTTGAGTAAATCCTAAAGCAGACATAACAAAAGAATAAGATTCTGCTTTATAGCGAGGGTCTTTCTGGACAATTTCTTCTACTATTTCCTCAAAACTTTTTTCATTATTCATAGTAAGATATAAAGGATACACTAATTCAGTTAAAATGTCAATGATAAATTTTTGGTAACCGTTCACCGCAAGATGCCACAGAGACGCAGAGAAAAAATTAAAATCTATTCACCAGAGACAGAAATTTCCTTTTTTTTGTGCATTTCAGGTCTTTCGTTGTTTATTAATCTTTTAATACGGACTTTTGACTAACTGTTTTTTAAGCCTTTTTAAACACCGAAAAACGCGAAAAACACGAAAAAAAAGATATTTTCCTCTCTGTGAACTCTTGCGTCTCTGCGGTAAAGGATTACCTGAACGGTTACAAGTCTTCGTTAATAACTACTATATTTATTATCTGCACCATTTTAAAAATTGTAACTGTTCAGGTGTCCAAAGGGAGATAAGGAAATATATGAAGATAGGAGAATAATTAAACAATAGATCTCGCTAATGTTCTTAAGAGTATATCTTCATTTAAAACAGTGATTTTGCCACGGTAGAATTTTACATAACCTTTTTCTTGAAAATCGTGGATAACCTTACGCATTGATTCTCTTGATGTCCCGGCTAAACTGGCCAGGTCTTGATGAGTCAATCGCATATCAATTAGCATTCCTTCTTTTACCTTCACACCATGCTCATCTAAGAGTTTAAATAATGTTTGGATTGTCCTGCCTGAGGCACTTAAAAATCTTAAATTTTGAATTAATTCATCTGCTCTTCGTAACCTTTGAGATAAAATAGTCAGAATATTAATTGCAATCTGGGGATAACGGTGTAGTATTCTGAGAAAAACATCCTTATCCATAGTAATCAATTCTGTCTCCTCTAATGCAGTGATAGTCGCAGACCTCGGTTCACCATCAAGAATAGACATCTCCCCAAAGAAAGATAAAGGGGCAAGGGTGCTCAGCACAATCTCTCGACTATCTAACGCCTCTGCGGTTACCTTAACTTTACCTGATTTAACAATGAAAAATGTCGTCCCTATCTCTTCACTGCTGATAATTGTTTGTCCTTTTTTGTAAGTTACTTCTTGAGTAGTGGTTGCTAATAGTTCCAAATCTTCTTTTTCTAAGGAACTAAAAATAGATATTTTACCTAAAAACTGACTTTTAGTCATTTCATTACCTCTTAAATTGGTTTCTAATTACTGACCACTGTTCACTGACTACTGGCTACTTTACTATTGACATAAGTAACATACCTATTCCCAATAATATTATAAATCCTGATGAAATAAGTTTCATCTGATAAACATAGCAATTACGAATAGTTGAGCCGATAGTAAAATTTTTCAATTCAACATACGGCACAGGGCTTCGACGATACCAGCCAGTAAGAGTTACTTCCTGGTCTTGAAGTTGTGAAGAACGAAGTAATCCAAATAGGAATTCCCAGATACCTAATGGCTGACGATAATCAAGGAATATTATGCCGGTTGAATCCTGCATGACAAAATCTTCTGACCAGATAAGTCCTGGCACTCCCCGACCTATTATTTTACCTTTAAGTCTACAAGGAACAGGTCTTATTGCCGAGACTTTTACATTTTTTAGTAAGCTGACAATATCCATTTGCGGGAAATAACCCGGATTTTTATAAGAAAATACTATCTGAATTAATTGTGCAATTCCAAATAAACAAAAAACCAGACCCAATAGCGTCATATCAGGAGAAGTTTGTAGCAACAAGGGCGGTGCAATGATACCTCCCAAACTAAAGAGTATCACCATTGTAGGCAAGTAGAGTATCAATAAATCCACAAAAAATTCATCCCAGTATGATTCAGGTTTCTTTTGATTAAAGGACACAAAAGGTTCAAGTCCCAGGGAAATACTTTGTTCAGAGAGATAATTTAGTCGATTTGCGACTAATGGGTGAGTAGAATGCAATTCATAATATTTTGCCCAGGGATTCCACAAATCCCATTTCATTGCCTCTTGTAGATTTTCTTTATTTATCTCACCACCCATTTTAGCCGCAGGGGATGAATAACTGACCATAGCCAACGAACGGGCGACTTTAGCATCAAATATTCCTAAGGCACCAATTGCATCTAAAGTTGGGGCTCTTCGAGTTTCTTTTTCTTCTTTTTTCTGTTGTCCAGCTAATCCATAAGCAATTTTGACTAATGCCGATGCCAGGGCGTTAGGATTTTTAGTTACTTCACCTGCGAATCTATCGGCATAATATTCCCTGGTTCGAGATAGCCATAAAACCAGATATTGACTGATAATGTAAAGAATATATGAACCAATAGCAATGGCATAACGTATGTGTGCAGATTTGTCCTCTCTGCCCTTTGTTCGCATTTGTATAAGTGTCCGATATACATAGTATAAAATAAGTGGAACAAGATACGCAATCGTCATAACTAACATATCCCAGTGTTTGGCATGTCCAATTTCATGGGCAACAACACCGCAAACTTCCTCTGGTTCTAAAAGGTCAATTAATCCTTGCGAAATAACGATTCTGGCGTTATTGGGATGATGTCCATAAGTAAATGCTTGTGGTGCACCATCTTGTAAAATACCAAATCGAGGAAATTTCATTCCTTGTTTTCGACAGGTATCTTTAATAAAATTATTTAGAGGCTCTGGTAAATAGGCATCCCAGGAAATCTTATAAAAGAATCGCAGAGATATATCCATCAGCCAGGGACCCAGGATAAATTGTAAAGAAATAATTCCCAGAGCGATTAATATGGCAAAATCTGGCGTGATAAGACCAAAATTTACCACCGTAATTAAAACAAGTGTCAAAAGTGCATATAGCCCAAAAAGGACACTACATGACCGAATGAAGAGATTTGGAAGTGGAGTCAGATTTTTAATTAACGGAGGTACCTTTCTCTTTATCTCGTAAATTTCGGGTTTAGTGGATATTTTTGCCTCTTTATCAAGGGTTATTTTAATATCAGTCTTTTGTAATTGTTCTAATTCTCCGGCATCAAACCAGAGTCCATTGCTCTGGGGACAATAGTCAATTTGAATTTTTCCCTCTGAGAGAGATATTTCTTGCATTGGTTTTTGGGTTTTAGGACTAAGTTTTGTCGTAGGTTTTCCTTCTTTAATTGCTTGCTCAAGTGCCCTAACAACGACATTTACTTTTTTAGTAAAGAAAAATATCTCTCCTTTATCCAGCCAGACACCGTTACATTTACTGCACGCATCAATTTCTACACCTTGAGTAGTCATAGTTGGGGTTAGTTGGATTGAACAATTTGGACAATTCATTTTTTATTCCTCCTTTTGTTTGGTAAATGGTAAATGGTAACTGGTAATTAGTTACCAATTAACCGATTACTTAGTTTTAATTTCGTGAAGCCCTCTAATTAATCTAATATCATTTTTAATAAAGCCATACGGAGATAAAGGCCATTTTCTACCTGTCTAAAATATGCGGCGCGGGGGTCTTCATCAACTTCAATCGCAACCTCATCTACTCGTGGTAAAGGATGTAAAATCCTCGCATCTTTTTTCATCAAAGAAAGTATTTCTTTATCAATCACATACACACCCTTCATTTTATTATAATCCTCAATATTTCTAAATCGTTCTTTTTGAATTCTGGTTACATACAGAACATCTATATCTGATACTACTTCTTTTAAATCTGTGATTTCTTCAAAGGGAATTTTCATCTCATCTTCTAAATAATTAATAATATCTCTGGGCATTTTTATTTCTTCTGGAGAGATAAAATACAGTTTTACTCCGTGTTGATGAGCTAAAAGATAGGTTAAAGAATGAACTGTTCGACCATATAACAAATCGCCAACCAATCCAACTTTAAGATTATCAATTCTTCCGAGTTCCTTCTGGATAGTGAACATATCTAATAATGCCTGAGTTGGATGTTGACCGGTGCCATCACCGGCATTAATAATTGGAACAGATGAGACTTGTGCGGCTATTTTTGAGGAACCTTCTTCATAATGTCTTAAGACAATCACATCGGCATAAGTGCCTATAACTCGAATAGTATCAACTAATGATTCGCCTTTTGTTACTGATGAAAATACCCTTGCCTCTTCCGTAGTGATTACCTCTCCACCAAGTCGCATCATTGCGGATTCAAAAGAAAGCCTGGTTCTTGTGCTGGGTTCATAGAAAAGTGTGGCTAAAATCTTCTTGCGAGGAATTTGAGGTAAAAACAATCTATCATATTTGCCAGTTCTATCTGCCATCTCCATTTCACTGGCTAATTTAAAGATTTCTTCTAATAATTCTTTATCTTTAAATTGTTTTACTTCAATAAGATGGTGTAATTTAGTTGCCATTTTTTCCTTCCTTGAGTGGAGTTAAAGTGCCTTTCACGAAATTCATAATTTTGTTTGTAGATAATTATACCATAAATAAAATTATATTGCAATATCATTTTTTGTAACCGTTCAGGCTATACATCAGAAGTGTAAGAAGGGAGATAAAGAGATAAAGAGAGATATGGAGATAAGATAATAGAAATAGATTGAAATTTATAGAAATAGATAGAAATTGATTGTGGGAAATAACAAATTTCCATAAATTTCTATTAGTTTCTACTAATTTCAATTTTTTTAATAATATCTCCCTATCTCCTTAATCTCCACATCTCCTTTTGTTACACCCCCCTGAACGCTTACTCTTTTCTGTTATCTGATTTATTTCCATATCTTCTCTGTAAACTCTTGCGTCTCTGCGGTGAATTACCACCTGAACGGTTACAATTCTCAGGATAATCATGAAGCCAACTAAAATAGTGATAGTGATTAATGTTCCCAAAACCCCGATTTTAAAACTCAATGGAAAATAAACAAATTCAACCTGATGCTCTCCTTCTGGCAGAACAATAGCTCTAAAGAGGAAATTAGCTCGATAAATCTTTGTTTGTTGTCCATCTACATACGCCTTCCAACCAGGATAATGGGTATCACTTAAGAATAAAAAGCCATCATCAGAACAAGAAGTTTGAATAGTAACCTTATTAGGTTGATAGTCAACAATTGTGATTGCGGATTGCGGATGGCGAATTGCTGACTTCTGACTTCTGACTTCTGTCCTTTGTCCTCTAACTTCTTCCTCCAAAATCACCTCTTTTTGTGGGTCAAAATCTTTGTTTGTAAGTATATTTAAGATTTTTTCGCGGTTTTTAACTATTTTTGCTTTAGAGACAAAAAAGGCACGAGGCAGGTAATCTGGATTTTTATAAAGCATAAATTCCTCCCCATATTTTTTCATCTTATAAACTAATTGAACACTCGAAGATGGAATCTCAAATTTAGAGAGGATGTATTGGACATTAGATAGATTAAGAAGTCGATGAACCTCAGTAAATTCACCAGAAACTAATCTCTCATAAAATTTTAGGTAATCTTCTAATATTAAAAATCCGTATCCTTCAATCTCATATATTTTATGCATTAATCCAAAATTGGGAATTAATCTTAATTGCATTTCATCAATCCTTTCAAATTGAGTTTTTGAGGTTAACTCATTAACATAAAAGTAATATCCGAAGGTCTTAGGTTCTATCATAAAACGAGAGTAGTTCTGTTCTTTTTTTAATATCTTTAACATTTCAGGTTGCTGATGATATAATTTTTGGTCAACAAGTGGGTTTAAATTTAAGCCAAAAAAGATTAAATCAAAAATAATGATGATAGTTGAAGTTATAGCAAAGATAGTTAATTTGATTCTAATCTTTGAGCTTATGATTATCAGTAAATTAAACAATGAAAAAATTATCGTGACTAAGAAAAAGTTTTGATATATCATAAAATATTTTCCTTCAATATCCATTAATTCTTCTATCGACTCAGGAATAAAATAATGAAGTTTTAATAACCAGAGGAACTTACCAATGTTAAGATACCAGATGAGTAAAATAAAAATCAGGAAAAGATTTGGGATAAAAAGGACAATAGCGGGTTTTATCTTTTTTGCCTTAATAGTTTTTAGTAAATACTCAAATCCAAATCCCGCTAATATACTTCCGGCAAAGATACTTATACAGAAAAATTTTACCGGATAACGAAACATAGAAAATAATGGGAGATAGTCGTATAAAAATTTATAAAAAGGGGTATAGTTACCCAGAGATAGAATTATTCCTATTAAAAATATAGCCAGCCAGAATAGATTTCTTTTCCTTTTTTCATAAAAAGTAATTAATATAAGGAAAACAGGGATAATGCCAAAGTAAAGTCCCTTAAAAAAGCCATGTTGTATACCAACATGGATAAATTCCATAAATCCTGATTTTATAGGACAGATAAGTGTGAATAATTCTAAAGGTGGTAAAGACCATGCTATTGCCTGGGAATATGAGGTACGCTCTGTTCGATATGAAAAAATAACTGCCTCGAAAAACGGTAGGAGTTGAATAAGGATTAATCCCAGGCTTATCAAACCAACTAAAGATAAACTAAAAAAGGCAAATTTTCTTTCTTGTGGTTTAAATAAAATGATTTTTGCCAGTGTCCATAGTATCAAAACAATTACAGTGGCAAAAAAAATCTCGACTTTTTCTCCTGCAAATTGAAGGCTTAACGAGATGCCTGTTAGAATAATATATTTGAACTTTTTTCCCACCGAAGATGAAATTGCTCGATTGAATAGCAAAAATATAAGTGGTGTCCAACAGGCAGAGGTAAGGTGAGTAAAGGTATCTATTGAGAGCATATAACTATTAAAAGTATAGGCACAAGCGGCAATTAAAGAAGGTATTCCGGTTATACCAAAATCTCGCATCAATAGATACATAAATAAACCTGCTAAAAAAAAATGCCAGACAATAAATAATTTAATTCCTATATCAAATGGAAAAAGATAAATAAAAAAAGAGAAAGGATTTAAAAGACCATGTTGTAAAGAGGCAAAAAAAGGATGTCCACAGTAAAGATAAGGATTCCATAACGGAAAAAAACCTTCTTTTACACATTCTGCGACAAAATATCGAGTAGGATAAAAAGTGCGGTAAAAATCTCTAAATACATAAGTGGCTGGAGTAAATAACACTTGCCCAAAAAAGAGAATTATTAAAGTTAAAAATATGAATATTAGCCAGAGGTCTTTTTTGTTTAAATTCATCATTTGATTTCCAGTAACTATTTAGCTATCTGAAGTGAAACAACAGGCTTCTGTCTCATTTAATTAATCCTATCCTCCACGGAGGCCAATAAATAATAAATGCCTTCCCTTTAATTAATTCTTTAGGCAGACAATTCCAAAAACGAGAATCAAGGCTTGAGTCACGATTATCACCCATCATAAAGTAACTATTAGAAGGGATAATTATTGATTTCCCCCAATTATCTCGAGGAAATTGTTCCAGAGAAGAAATATCTGTATGAATTTTATAAGGTTCTTTTAATAATTCTCCATTAATGTAAACCTGTTTGTGCTTAATAAGTAATTCCTCACCCGGCAGTCCAATCACCCTTTTTATAAAATCTCTTTTTGGGTCTTCTGGATAACGAAAGACAATAATTTCTCCACGCTTTGGTGAATTCCATTCAAATATTTTTTTATTAGTTAAAGGAATAGGTAATCCATAGGCAAATTTAAGGACAAATAAGTGGTCTCCAATTTGAAGTGTCGGAACCATTGATTCTGATGGTATTTTAAATGCCTGTATAACAAATGTTCGAATAATTAAAGCTAAAATTAAAGCAGGAATTATTACCTCGAATATAAACTCATAAATCTTTGACTTTGGTTTATCTTTTTTAGTCAGCAAAAATCCTCTCTCCTCTTTTTTTAAAAAAAGAGGTTGATTAGTAACTAACCAACCTCTTTTTTATCTTTGTTGTTTGAGAACCACTTAACTTAAGAATTTAAAGTTTAGGGTTCTTCATGCCCATAATTTGAGTAATAAAGGGTTGAATTGCCTGTATTAACTGATACGGTGTCACGGTGGGAACAGTTAATTCTACAATCACCACTATTTGAGGAGTATATCCATCCTCCCATGTGACTGCCTGTGACTTGAGTCTGAGCAACATAATCATTTTGCCCTGTAGTGACATAGACAATAGTCGCAGTATTATTATGAGGAACAGCACGTTGTAATGTCGCTTTCGGAAGTTTAGCCATATATCCACGGATAAACGCGGGGAAAGATTCACCGTCAGTAGGTGGAACTGTATATCGATTTGAATCTAGTTTCACTGGCCACTGCCCTTTATTATCTCCGTAATAGATAGCAATTGCACTTCTTAAGGCACCTAAATTTCCTCTTGCTCCCGCCTCTCTTGCCTTATCAATCAATTGAGCAAATCTTGGAATAGCAATTGCGGCTAAGATGCCTATGATAGCAACGACTATCATTAATTCAATAAGGGTAAATCCTTTTCCTTTTTTCATATTCCTTTCTCACCTCCTTACATCTCTTTTTTAGATTTTATAATTAACAACACCCTTGTGTTAGTTTCTAAAATAGATTATACCATAGAAAAGAATTTCTGTCAAGAGTTTTTTTTAATTTTTTTTAGAAAAATTCCCCTTGACTTATATAATGGAATAATGATATAATTCTGTAAGCATTCAGTTAACAGGTGTCAGGTATCAGTGTTCAATGCTCAACTTTTAAGAGAATTAGGGACATCGTAACCGTTCAGGGTGTAACGAAGGGGAAATGGAGAAATCAGGGAAAAGGGGAAAAAATATTCTTATTTTAGTAAGAAAATCATATTATTTAGAATGTCATTGACAAC
>JBFLXS010000108.1 GCA_040755795.1 bacterium
GAAGTGTTCTATTGGATGCATCGTTATTCCACCTCCCAAACAAAATCTCCAGAATAATACACTATGTACTTCTGTTATCTTTATCGACATCTTCTCTCACAAACTTTAGCTAATTTAGGACACCACCGAAATTTCCACCCCCTAACCCCCGCCCTAATCATGTCCCACAATTTTTACTGGACACTGTGAAGAGTGATAATTCACAATTCACAATTGACAATTCACCATTCACCATTTTAAGGAAATTTAGGGAAGAAATTGTGAATGGTGAATTGCGAATTGTGAATGAATGTAACATTGTCCAGTAAAACTTATGGGTAACGATAAGAACCCCTGCCAGCGGGGGACAACCCGCCTCTGACCTCTGTCTTCTGCCTTCTGCCCTTTGCTATTTATCCGTGTCAATCTGTGTTAATCCGTGGCTGAATAGTTACCTCTTCTACTTTTATTCCTGCTTACTTGCTTTTAACCAGACCATTAATATTGATATATCCACTGGTCGGATGCCGGAGATTCGAGATGCCTGACCAAGGGATAATGGTCTGATTTTTGAAAGTTTATCTTTTGTTTCATTAGAAAGCCCGGTAATGGCAGAATAATCAAAACTCATTGGTATCTTCCAGTTTTCCATTTTTTTGAACTGCTCTACTTGTGCCATCTGCCTTTTGATATAGCCTTCATATTTAATCTTTGTCTTTACCTGCTCTATAACCTCAGGCAGGAGACCTGTGTCCCAATCCAGAGATTCACCTCTTCTCAAAAGCTGGGCTAAAGGTGTTCCTTTTATCCGGGTCTGATTTAATCTATAAACTTCATTCTCAATCTGTTTTTTCTTATTTAAGAGTTTATCATATTGGGCATCCGCAATCAAGTTAAATTTATGTCCGTAATGCATCAATCTTAAGTCTGCATTATCCTGACGCAGAATTAACCGATATTCTGCCCGTGAGGTGAACATTCGGTAAGGCTCCTGGGTGCCTTTTGTGACTAAGTCATCAATCAAAACGCCAATGTATGCCTGTGCACGATTAAGAATGAATGGTTCTTTCTTTTTTAATTTAAGCACGGCATTTATTCCTGCCATAATGCCTTGAGCCGCGGCTTCTTCATAACCTGAAGTGCCATTAATCTGTCCAGCAAAGTAAAGATTTTCCACGAGTTTCGTTTCAAGGGTAGGTTTTAATTGGGTTGGTGGGACAAAGTCATATTCAACTCCATAGCCGTAGCGTAGGATTTTTGCATTTTCTAATCCTGGAATAGTTTTAATCATCTTTTCTTGAACATCCATTGGCAAACTTGTCGAAACACCATTCAAATAAACGATATTAGAGGTTCTACCTTCTGGTTCAATAAATATTTGGTGTCTATCTTTTTCAGCAAACCTGACAATTTTATCTTCAATAGACGGACAATATCGGACTCCAGTGCCTTTAATCTTACCCAAATACAAAGGCGAGCGGTCAAGATTATTCTGGATTATATTATGTGTAGTTTGATTTGTGTAGGTCAAATAACAGGGGATTTGTTCAATCTCAATCTTTGAAGTAGAAAAAGAAAATGGTTGAGGGAATTTATCCCCATCCTGTTGGATTAAATTAGAGGTATCAATGGTTGCACGGTCAATTCGTGGGCTTGTGCCGGTTTTCAATCTACCCAATTCAAATCCAATCTCTTTTAATGAACTGGATAATCCATAAGCGGCTTTTTCGCCAATTCTGCCGCCTTCATAAGACTCAAGTCCAATATGAATAAGTCCATTTAAAAATGTTCCGGTCGTTACAATAACTGCTTTCGCTAAATATATGTTGCCCTGACTTGTGACTACTCCAACCACCTTATTTTTTTTTACCAATATCTTTTCAATCACATCTTCAATAATCTCAAGATTTGGCTGGTGTTCGACTATCTTTTGCATAGTTTGTTGATAAGCCTGTCTATCGGCCTGGGCTCGCGGAGACCTGACCGCAGGGCCTTTTTTAGTATTGAGCATGCGGAATTGAATGCCGGTTTTATCAATCATCTTTGCCATTTCGCCGCCAAGGGCATCTATTTCCCGAACAAGTTGTCCTTTAGCCAGACCGCCAATTGCTGGATTGCAGGACATCTGGGCAATGGTATCTTTTTGCATTGTCATCAGAGCTACCTTACAACCCATTCGGCTGGCGGCTAAACTTGCCTCACAACCCGCATGTCCACCTCCAACAACGATTATCTCATAATCACTCATTCATTAACCCCTCTTCATAAATAATCTTTAATCCTTCCAGTGTCAATAAAGGATTCACTGATTGAATATACCTTAATTCCTGACTGATTAATTCGGCTAATCCACCGGTAGCGACTATCTTTGGTTCTAATTCAAGTTCCTGTTTAATCTTTGTTATTATCTCATTTACCTGTCCAACAAATCCATAGAATATTCCTGCCTGCATGCTTTCAATTGTCGTTTTACCAATAACAGTTCCTGGTTTTATCAATTCTACTCTGGGAAGTAAAGCGGTTTTAGTCCACAATGCCTCAATGGAAATCGCAATGCCCGGGGCAATTGCTCCGCCTAAATATTCACCATTTTGAGAGACAACATCAAAGGTAGTTGCTGTCCCAAAATCAACAATAATTAGTGGTCCTCCATAAAGTCTAAACCCAGCAATAGCATTAACGATTCTATCTGCTCCGACCTCTTCTGGATTATCATAAAGAACAGGAAATTTAACCTTTGTTCCTTCAACAAACACTGGCTCAGTTTGAAAATAATCTTTGACCATCTGCGTAAATATGGGAATTAATGGTGGGACAACACAGGAGATTATAACGGCAGAGATATTCGTTTTAATCATACCAGAGATAATTTTCCCATATTCATCTGCGGTCTTTTTCTTATCTGTGCCAATCTTAAAGTGGCATTTCAATTCATCAGGGTCATAGACGCCAAAAACAATCGTTGTATTCCCAATATCAATGGCTAAAAGCATAACTTCCCTCCAGATTATACTTTAGCAAATAACCACCAGTTTGTCAAGTTTTATGTTGGAATGGGTGCATGTAAAATTTGTAGGTAAAGCCTAAAAAGGGAGATAGGGGAATAATGTGGGGATATGGAGATGAGTTTTTAACCCGTTTATAAAAAGTTATTGACTTAATCTTGAACCTTATGATATAATATAATTAAAAATAAAACCAAGGAAAGAAGAACTATTTATCCTGTTTCAATAGATAGATTTCTTCTTACCTGGTTCATTCTAAATGGAGGTGTATTTCTATGGAATTTTTAGATGTCAAAACAGATTTTGCTTTTAAAAAGGTTTTTGGCTCCCTTGAGAGCAAAGATATCCTCATAAGCTTTCTGAATGCGGTCATTGATTTTGGAGAGAATGAAAAGATAGTTGATTTAACTATTGTCGATCCTTATCAGATACCATTGGTAAAAGGGATGAAAGATACTTATGTAGATGTTAAAGCCAGGCTGTCGAACTATAAAAATGTGATTATTGAGATGCAGGTATTAAATGTAGAAGGATTTGAGAAAAGGGTTTTATACAATGCTGCCAAATCTTATTCGAGTCAATTACAGAAGGGAGAAGTATTTACGACACTTGAGCCTATTATTGCCCTGACGATTACAGATTTTATAATGTTTAGCGAGATAGATAATGTCATTTCTTATTTCAATCTCATCGAAAAAGAGACACTGATAAAATATAATGATGAGATAGAGTTAATTTTTATTGAGCTTCCCAAATTCAACAGGGAGGAAGAGGATTTAGAAACAATTACCGACAAATGGATATATTTTATTAAGAATGCTGGAACGCTTGAATATACACCAAAGAAATTGGTTGAAGAGGTTGAGATACAGGAGGCATTTGAGATAGCCAATACAGCCGGTATGAGCAAAGAAGAATTAGAGGCACAATTCAAGAGGCATGATTTTATATATCTCCAAAAGAATTCCATTGAATATGCCTTAAAACAAGGGATGGAAAAGGGAATGAAGGAAGGGATGGAAAAAGGCATGGAAAAAGGCATGAAAAAAGGCATGAAAAAAGGCATGGAAAAAGGCATGGAAAAAGGCATGAAAAAAGGCATGGAAAAAGGCATGGAGAAAGGCATGGAGAAAGGCATGGAGAAAGGCATGGAGAAAGGCATGGAGAAAGGCATGGAGAAAGGCATGGAGAAAGGCATGGAGAAAGGCAAGAAGGAAAAAGCCATTGAAATAGCAAAAAGTCTTTTAAATATGGGAGTTAATATAGAAACGATAACCAAGGCTACTGGTTTAACAAGAGATGAAATTGGTTGAAGGCTGTAGACTGAAGATGGGAGGGTATTGACAATAGAAGAATTCCTTAAAAGTTGGAATGGATGTAATGCGTCACTGAAATGGAGAATTGCTTACGGAGAAGGCATAAAGGAGAGGCATCAAGAAACCATCTAACCATTAAAACATCTAACCTTTTTTATCCTTCACCAGTTACAGATTCATAACCTTCCCCAAAATGACTGACGCATTACGAATGGGTGTAATCCGTCAGTGAAGTGGGGGATGCTAAAGAAGGCACAGAGGCACAAAGTTTTGGCATGGTTTGTATCAGTTCCTTACTCCATATTCCATTTTGTCGGTTACAACTCCCATAACCATAACCATAAGGATTAAAGTTAATAAACTTCCAAATAATCCTGCTTTAAAACTTAGCGGAAAATACACAAATTCAACCTGATGATTACCTCTTGGGAATTTGATAGCCCGAAAGATGTAATTCGCCCGATAAATTTCCGTTTTTTGCCCATCTACATACGCCTTCCAACCAGGATAATATGTCTCACTCAGGAATAAAAAACAATCAACCGGCGATGAGGCGTTAAGAATAATTTTATTCGGTTGATAATTTATTATCTCAAGTCGGGATTGGAGATTGGGGATTGGAGATTGGGGATTGGGGATTGGGGATTCTAAAATTACTTCTTTTGTCGGGTCGAACGAAGCTGAAATCACCGCCTTAAAAGCCTCCTTTCGATTCTTCACTACTCTAACTTTTGCCACTAAATATGCCCGCGGTAAAACCCCTTTATTTTCATATATTCTGATTATTCTATCTTCATTTTTAATCACACAAACCAGATTTAGTTCTTTAATAATATCTTCTGAAATAATATATTTAACATTTATCATTGAAATGAGTTTCCAGGTATTTGGTAATGGCACATTTTTTAAGAAATATATAAACCTGTCATAATCAACAATCGGAATTGCCTCATAACCGTATGCATCAAAAAGGAAATAATACATACCCAGATTAGGTGCTAAAACAGATTGCATCTTTTCGGATGCCTCAAGAAAAGATTTAGCCCTAACTTCCCGATACCTTTTCTCGGTCTTCGGTTCTAATAAAAATCTATAAAAGCCATCTTTACTTTTGATAACCTTAACTGTCTCAGGAACATAGTTATAAATATTCTGGTTAATAACCGGGTTAAGCGGCCATCCAAAAATCATTAATTCAAAACTCACCAGACTAATGACCACCGCAGAAAATAGCCATAATTTCATCTTGTTACCAACATAAATTAAAAAACAAAAGATACCCAGAAGAAAAATACCCAGACAGGGGCTGTGGAAATAACCGAATAGTTCATTGACTTCTTTAAATAAGAAAAAGCCTTCCTTAATCCAGCAAAGGATACAAACAACCATCAGACCAATGGCAGGTAAAACAAAAAGAGAGCGTTTTTTTTGTTCTAAATTTTCTAATAGATATTGAAATCCAAATCCAGATAAAATACTGATTGAGAAATTTATGATACAAAAAGATTTTATGGGGTAACGCATCATATTAAAAAGTGGTATGTGCTCATAGAAAAACTTATATAAGTTTCCACCATAAGATACCGTGATAAAACTTATGAGTATTATTATCCAGAAGATAATGAGTTTTCTTTGTTGTCTAAAAAATATGGCAATTAATGAGAACGAAAGGGGTAACATCCCCAGATGCAGGCTTTTAAAGAATTGTTGGTGCAAAAGAGTATTTGCCTCGTTAAAAAAAGGGACGATTAGATTTAAAAATTCATATTGAGAAAAAGCCCATTTAGTTGCTTCATTAAGACCAACTCCTTTTCCCCGCGTAGATAAAAGAGTTAACTCAAAAAAGGGTAAGGTTTGAAACAGGCTTAAGCCAAGAGCAATGAGCACCATAAGAAAATATCTCCGCATTGCCTTAAATGAAAAATACCAGAGTGCCCAAAGAAATAAGGTAATTAAGCTCAGATAAAAGACCACCGGGTCTCCACCAAGGAGTTGAATCCCGAGTGCAGTTCCACTCAACAGGGTGAAAATAAGCCCATTTGATTTTATAGCGATTGAATAAAGAAAAAAGATTATTGGAATCCAGGTTACAGAGGTTAAGGTATTAGTCAGGTCAATGCAAGATAGCATATACCCACTGAAGATATAGGTGAGACTACTGATTAATGCAGAGGATATGCTCAAATTCCAGTGTCGCATCAGGAGATAAACAAATATACCAGCCAAAAAGTAATGGATAACAATAAATAATTTAAGCGAAAGCATAAAAGGGAAGAGATAAAAAATAATTGAGATGGGATAAAAGATAGCCAGTTGAATTAAGGCAAAAAAAGGCATTCCACAATAAACATAAGGATTCCAGAATGGGAGAATGCCTTGTTTAAGACATAAAACCCCGTAGTGATAAAGTGGATAAAAATATCGGCTAAAATCACGATAAACAAAGGTTAAGTCCGTGAATAGAACATAGCTAAAGAAAAAAATGATTAATAATCCGATAATTAATATTCCTAAAATATCCTTTTTATTCAATTTTAGTTCCATTTGTTGTAACCGTTCACCTCACCACGGAGACACAGAGACACTGAGAAAAATATAAAATCATTCTCCGTGCCTCTGTGTCTGTGCGGTGAACGATTACTTAATTTCTTCCCGATGTTGGTAAATCTGGCAAATAACCTCACAAATCTTATTTAAATCCTCTGGTTGCAATTCGTCATAAATAGGCAGGCAGAGAATATTATTTGATATTTTCAGGGTATTGTCAAGATCTTCTTTATATTTAGGGTAGAAATGGCGATATGCCTTCTGGATGTGGACAGGTGGATAAAAGTATTTTCGGGTTTGGATATTTTCCATTTCTAATGCTGTGGCTAATTGGTCACGATTTAAACCAAATAATCCCTCATTGATTAAAATAGCAAAATCTTTAAATGTGCACAGGCAATCTTTATTTATTTCCTGAAATTCAATTCCTGGAATTTCGGATAACTTTGTTTTATAATCCTGTGCTAATTTATTTCTAATATTTATTAAATCTTCTATCCTGACTAAGTTTTTTAGCCCTAATATGGCAGAAAATTCAAGCATTCGGGCATTTAAGCCAATTAATTCACAATCATAATCCGATTCAATGCCGTAATTCCTCATTAATCGTAATTTTTGTGCCAGGTTTTCATTGTTTGTCGTGATTAATCCTCCTTCGCCAGTAGTCAATGTTTTAGTTGGGGTTAAACTAAATATCTCTGCATCTCCAAAACCACCAATTAATTTAGATTTATATTTAGCTCCAAATCCGTGAGCAGAATCAAATATTAGACTTAATCTATAATCTTTGGCTAAATTATCCAATTCGTCTATCTGAGGGGGATTGCCAAATATGGATACGGCTAATATTGCACAGGTATTTCCGGTGATTGCTTTCTCTACCTTAACAGGGTCAAGCGTAAATGTTCTGGGAGCACAATCAACATATCGTGGTTCAAGATTATTCCATTTTAATGAAAGGCAGGTGGCGGTAAAGGTAAAACTGGGAACAATCACTTCACCGATTAATCCTAATGCCTTTTCAACTAATATTAATCCTGATGTCGCGTTTGATACGGCAATGACATTTTCTACACCTAAATATTGAGCACATCGTTGTTCAAATTCGGCAACATATCTGCCATTAGTGATAATTCCTGAATCAAATGTTTCTTGTAATTCAGATTTTATCTCCTCTAATTTTGGCAGACCTGGTCGAGTAATTGGGAATAATTTCTGAAATGCTGGGTTACCACCTAAAATAGCGGGTTTATAATTCATTACGCCTCCTTATTATTCTGCCCGGGATACCTACAACCGTCACATTATCAGGCACATCTCTAATTATGACTGTGCCCGCACCAATGATAGAATTCTCACCAATAGTCAAATCATCAATCACTGTTGCTCCAATGCCAACAAAGGCATTTTTTTTAACCTTTACGCCACCAGCTAAATGCACCCCCGGAGCAATATGGACACCATCTTCAATAATACAATCATGCTCGACGATTGCCCCAGTATTGATAATAGCATTATTGCCAATTTTTACATCAGGATTGATTGAGACATTAGGCGAGATGACGATACCTTCACCTAAAATAGCACATTTTGAGATAACTGCGGAGGGATGAATTGCATTGATGAGTGAATAACCTATTTTTTTTGCCGCATCAGATAGTTCTATCCTCCTTTTATTATCTCCAAAGGCAACAATACAGCCATCTGCCTTATTTTTATACAATTCTGGTAAAAGAGATAACCCTCCTAAAATCTTAATTCCTTTAACTTCTGTTCCCCAGATTTGAGGATTATCACAGATATCAATAAAACATAAGATTTGAACATCTTTATTATACTGGAGAATATTTAACACCACCCGGCCTTGTTCCCCAGCACCTAAAATTATAACACGCATAAATCACCCCTAATTCTTTGTGTCTTTGAGACTGAATAGTTACTTATAGCACTTATTAATCGAAATTTGACATAGATATAGCGCTGAAATTCCAAATCACAAATTCCAAATTCCAAACAAATTCGAATGACCAAAATTCAAAACATTACCCCCCCATAGTTTGGTATTTAGTACTTGAAATTTGGTGCTTATTTGAGATTTGGTGCTTGGGATTTGGGATTTTTTACTTATCCACTCTGAGTAAAATTTTGACTAATAACTGCTATATAATCAAAAATTCTTCTTACACAAGATAAAACAAGACCCCACTATTTATATTTTTATAGCAGGGTCTTATTTTTTCATATTTTAAGTTTTTTTTCTTCTTATCAACGATAATTTTCATTGTTATTCCATTGCACTTTCCATCTTTTCGATATGTCCACTTGAGACTGCACCTTCAAATAACTTTTTAATTTGAGGTCCTAAGGCGATAAAAATAGCCACCACAATCACCGCAATCAAACCTATAATTAACCCATATTCCACCATTCCTTGACCTCTTTCTTTTCCTCTAAACCATTTTTTCAACAGGCTTTTCATCTTTTTCCCCACCTCCTTTAGATTTGGTAATTGGTTAATAGATACTATACTTTAGAGAGGCATATTTTGTGATTTCCTGTTACTATCAACTCAGGTTATCGGTTATCAGGTTATCGGTAAAGAGCAAGCAGTAGCCTGCTATCTCAAATTACCGATTACTTTAAATAATCACAATTTATACCCCACTGGAGTATACTTACCAATTCCTTGAATTTACTATATCATACTTTTAATTAATTGTCAAGTTAATTTTTTAAATATCCTAAAATTAACTCCTGCCAATTTGGGGTGATAATCTCAAATTCTATCATTAAATAAATAAGAGGAAGGTCAGATGGAATTAAATCTTGTAATCTGACCATATCCTTTTCAGTTGTAACAATAAAACTTACTCCTTGTAAATAATCTATTAATTTATTAATATCATTTTTTGTATAAACATAATGGTCAGGGAATTTCAGGTGTATAAATTTTTTTGTGGTGAGTTTTTTTAGAATAGTCTCAAAAGAATCAGGGTCAGCAATACTTGATAAAGCCAAAATATCTAAATCTTTAATGAATTCTAATGGGTATTCCTTTTTTGAATCAAACTCAATAAATTTTATTGGTTTATGAATACTTTCTAATATTGGTGCTTTGGGATTAATCCTTTTTAAGTTCTGAATAATCTCGTTTCTATTTAAAGATTGGTCTATTTTTGTAATAATAAAGATATCTGCCCTTTTTAAATTTTTAATTGGCTCTCTCATAATTCCCATTGGGAAAAGGGCATTATTACCATAGGGATTTTTGCCGTCTATTAAAACTATGTCCAGATTCCGTCTAAGTCGCCAGTACTGAAACCCGTCGTCAAGGATGATTATCTCTGCTTTAAATCTGTCCCTGGCATAGGTGGCAGAGTTAATCCTATTCTTTCCAATTATAATCGGGATATGTGGTAATTTTTTCGCTAAAAAATATGGTTCGTCTCCTGCTTCTGATGGTGTAAGAAATATTTGCTTCCCATCTGAAACAACAGCCATTTTATGCTCGTAGGAACTTTTATATCCTCTACTTAAAATAACAACCTTCTTATCTTGAAATAAGTTGGCTATTTGAATCACCGCCGGTGTTTTTCCCGTGCCACCTAAGGTAATATTCCCAATACTTACAACTTTTGCCCGACAGTGATGTTGGTTCATTATTCCTGTTTTATATAACAATAGTTTTATTTCTATAACGATATAGTAAAAAAAAGACAAAATATCCAGAACAAATAGGATTAGTTTATTGCCTCTTTCTTTTCCAAAGATAATTTCTTGAATATAATTAACCATTTTTTAACCTTTTCTGTAACTATTCACCGCAGAGACGCGGAGATACAGAGAAAAAATTAAAATCTCTTGGCTATACGCTTAATTCCATCTCTTAGAACAGAAACATTAAAACAATCTAACTTAAATCCTTTATATATTACAGGTAATTCAACTTGTCTTTTGAAAGCTAAC
>JBFLXS010000109.1 GCA_040755795.1 bacterium
ATCAGGTAATCAGTAATCGGTAATTTGAGATAGCAGGCTACTGCTTGCTCTTTACCGATAACCTGATAACCGATAACCTGAGTTGATAGTAACAGGAAATCACAAAATATGCCTCTCTAAAGTATAATTCCTTCCTTGAGTCTTAATACATTGAAATTTATAAGCAATCCTAATTTACAATTGGTATCAATAACAACTCGTAATATCTCAGGCACCAGATTCTCCTATAGTGGCCCTGTATCTTTTTATTGCATTATCAATTACTTCCGCCTCAATTCCACCTTTTCTAAGGACTTCGGCCCGGACAGAATTTATATCTTCACGAAGTTGTTCTTTCCAGCCGTATTTTTTGTATAATTTGGGATGGTCCATTTCTATGATTTCTTTCGGGTAGAAGATTTTGGAGTGCATTGACCATGTCAATGCATGCAGTGTCACGGACACTGCACTCCATATTACATAGCCGCAAGCTTTCAAACAATAGTGAACCATCCCTATAATTTTAGGAATGATGTAATAGCTGTCTGCAAGTTTCCCTTGTAACCATTTTGGACCACTTCAAGAAGCCGTTTTTCAACAGTAGTTGGTAAATCTATCGAAATCATATTTCCCTCATCAACACACAATTGTGTTTTTTACTTTGCTAACATCAAATTATACCACATCTTTTAAAAATGTCAAGAGTTTTTTTAAAAATGGGATGCATGTAATAAAAGTAGGTAACCTTTCTTATGTGTAAGAAAAGAAGATGTGGAGATGAAGGGGATATGGGGATATTAATGATGGAATATTGGATATAAAAAAACCCATCATTCCACCATTCCATTACTCCATCATTTCATCATCTCCCTATCTCCATTATCCCCCTATCCCCCTTTTTACACTTTACCTGCAAATTTTACATACACCCTTTAATTATAGGAAACTACCCCTAACCTTTCTCACAAATTATGCTCTACTATCTTGCCACTATCCATTTTTAAATTCGTTCCATTTCATATGAGATAGTATCTGCACTAAAGTCTTGTTCGTGAGGCCAAACTATGCCACCAAAGGCAACCCTTACTGTTGAAAAATAGTCTTTGTTTTTTAGTTCTCTAAATACGCCTTTATTTAAATACGGGGAAACATCGAAGGTTCCAGATTGGCCATCAGATAAATTAACTTTTAACTTATAGCTATCTATCGGCTCCACATGTATTACTTTAAGCATTTCTCACCTCATCTTATTTAAGTGGATCAATCTTGAATAACTCTTGACCATCAATAGCCAATTTCCAATCAGCCAGCAAATCTTCATTGTGTATTTCAATCCATGCTTGAACCAGTTTAAGCTTCTTCTTTGGTAGATTACCTTCAATAATCTCACCATCATCAATGGATATTATGGCACTATGCTCTCCATAGTGGGCATGAATGTGCGGAAGATGATGCTTTCTATCATCAAAACAAAACATATAAACGATGATTCCATAGAACATTGATATGGTAGGCATTTACTCATCTCCTTTCCATGGGCTGTATTTCTTTTACACCACTATTTTACCGCTCAACTTATACCACATTTTTTAAAAGATGTCAAGAGTTTTTTTCAGCAATTCTCGGTGAATCTGAATAAACAAGTCAGGTAAGCTCAAATAACCACCATAAAGCCATTTTTTGTGTTTTAAGCATTTTTTTCGCTATGATTGTCCTGAACTTTTTCATCTAAATCTGTCCATAATTACCTTTAAAAACCTGTTCTGGTTCTGAATTAATTCAAAACAGGTCAGAATTGGGCACATCTCACCCCTTGTCACCATATCCTCAATCTTAAACTTATCCCCTTTTGTAACCGTTCAGCCACAGAGGCACAGAGTTCACAGAGAATTAGAGAAATTAACCACAAATGGATACGAATTAACCTCTGACATCCCATAAATGTAGTGCGAACCTTTAAGTTCGCCTTTTGGCTTGCCAGAAGCGAAGATAACGCCTCGCACTACAAATCCTTTTGATTTGTGTTCATTCGTGGTTATATATTCCCTCTGTGTTCTCTGTGACTCTGTGGCTATATCCTGAACGGTTACGTCATAAGATTCAAGCAGTGGGATTAGAAGAGGCAGGTCTAAAATAAAAACCTGCCTCTCCTAACAATAAAGGGGTGAGAAAAAGGACATATTTTTATTGCCAGAATCTACCTGTTAGCCTCAGGTAAAATCCACGGGCTGAATAACTGTCATCAGGTATCTCACCATCTTTGTAGTCGATGAGGTTATATCCTAAGACAAATTTAAAGTGGCTGTTAAATCCAAAACCTAACTCTAATATAGGATTTATCTTATAGTCATTGGTCAAGTGTTGATGTAGAATTCTATACCCACCGGTTATATCAAACCTTTCGTTAATATTATAAGTCAATCTACCAATTATAAGGTCAATATGAGAAATAATATCCTCTACCTCTATCCTCCTCATCGCATACTTTCCCAATAGACTCCATTTATTAGTTGGAACATAGATAGATTCTAAGGAAGCAATTGCACTTTTATTGCCAAATTCACATTTACTCAATAGGTTAAATTTATTAGTATGAGGAGGTCTGTAGGCTAAGGCAACTAACATTTTTGATTCTGAAGAATCAGTTTCTGTCCCTCTGGCATCTTTTTTAATCTTCTCATAGGTATATTTCCCATAGGTTGTTAAACCGTATTGGAATTTCTGTTTTAGGTCTGCAATCAATAATGTAGTAGAATCATCAGTATTTTCATCTTTGGAGTAAGAATATTTTAGAGATGTATCTAAGTCATTAGTAATTTTCTGTTTAAGTTCAACCTCTCCTGAAATAGTCTCCTCTTTATCCAATTCTTTTTTAACTTCGTTTTTAGCTGACAATTTTGTTTTATCAGTTGGTGTAAAATTTACCCCAAATGAGTTAGTGGTGGAATCAATTATCTTTCCTGCACCACTCTCTTTTTCTGCATTATTTGCCGCCGAAATGACTATCTTTGGATGTGGTGAATAATCTATTCCAATGGTAGTAGCTATGGATTTGGTCTTCGTCCCTTCGATGTAGTCAGCATTCCAACCAAGTGCACAGGAGGTATTTAACGATACCGATTTAAGAAGTTGAGTTGTTGCTCCTATTGTAAGGTTGTGTGTTCTAAGAAGACGCCTACCATGTGACATTTTATCAGTTAAGTCATATTGGATAGAGGGGAATATTCTATCATATTGTGATGTTAGTTTGAGGTTAACATCATGAGTTATTGTATCTAAATCACGATTAATAAAATTATCATAGTCTGTAAGGCTATATTTTAATCCAAAATCATGCCTACCTATTGAACCTCTATCTCCTAAAGTAAACATCTGTTTACGGCTCTCTCGAATTTGGTTACTTACCTTATTTTCTTCTTGAAAATTTGCAAAGAATGTAGAGCTATCAAGCTCCTGTTTAAACCCCAGTCCAAATATATCAGTTTTTGTCTTATTTTTCTGGGGTTCATTAGTAGTTATCTTCTTTTGGACATATAAGGCTTTATCAGTCATTAACTCGTAATCAACTCGTGAGCCATATTCTCGTATATCCTTTTGAGTAGTAAGATTAGTGATATCATAAAACTCTGGTCCATATTGGTTAAAATCGTCTCTTTCTTTATCAGCAGTAGCCTCAATTTTATTAGAGAAGTTAGCTCCAATTTGATGATAAAAGGTCTTAACCTTGCATTTATCGTTTGAGTGAGAAGATAAGGTTTCTATAAAAGAGGCGGAGTTGTTAACTTTTGGATTTAATAGTTCTAAATCACCATCGGTCTTGGCATACTCAGCCTTAATAGTAAATTCTTTGCAGGGATTAAAAGAACTATCTAACCCATAAAGGTGGTAGTCAGTTGGAGACTGTTCCTCTTTGATATAAGTTGTACCTAATTCTAAGCTATTATGGAGTTTTGTCACTCCACGAAAACCATAAATGGCATGTTTGTAATCTGCACCTATTGGAATATACTCATAAAAAACAACAATATAGTATGTAACTCCACCACCGGGTGAGGATATAGGCTCTCCAAATATCAATCTTCCTGTATCATAATCCAGGGAATAATCTTTGTCTTTTTCTTTCTGTATAGTTGAAAAGACCTGTAAGTTTTTATCATCACGGGTTTCAATTCTAATCTTCTCACTCCCATCAACAATTGGGCAATGGGTAAGATAGTAAGGACCACAAACTCCCCTCCCAGGTATATCATCCCGAGCACTAACCTGTCTGGTAGAAGCACCAAATACAGTAATCCTGGAATTGGCTATATGTTTTTCTATCTTTGCTCCTGTAAGATTTCTATTATATGTTGATAGTTTATTTTCTCCTAATGCTGTTGAATAATCGCCATAAACAAGGTCTAAATCCTTAGATTGTAATTTTAGAAAGATAGGGTCAGAAGATGGAGTGTTATTAACGACTTTACTATCATCACCATAGATTGGATAATAATCATCTGGATTAGCAGGGGAGGATAATTTATCCTTACGAGTTTTTTTAGTATCAAGTGAAGTAGTAAGTTGATATTTATCTTTTAGCTTCGTGTTTAAGTAAAAAGCCAGGCAGCCTTTATATCTTGCACTATTTCCATACTTTTTACGAAATGCCTTTATATTTCCAGTTACCGTATCTTCTTCCATTTCCAACTCTGCTAATCCAATAAAAACAGGTTTATCAGTGTAAGTCCCAGAGTATCTTTTATCCACTGTTCTTAAGATACCAAAATCTAACTTTGCCATTCCATGAGGAGGGAGATCAATAAATTGTGGCTTAGTAGTATTTAAAGAATACTCATCAGATAAGGTATTTATGTCAACCATTAGCAGATGCCGACCTGGTTTAACCGCTGGAATTGAGTATCTTCCTTCATCATCAGTAATTACACTCATCCCATTTTCCATAATTATGTTTACATTACCAATTCCAGATTCTCTATCTTGCTGTATGCCGTCACCATTAGTATCCTCATATACCTTGCCAATTATAATCCCATGCTCTCTAAATACTCCATCTTTAACCCTGACTATTGCAAATACATTAGTTACTACTTTCTCACCTTTTTCAGCAGTGCCCGAGACCTCTGCTAAGTTCTTTTGGTCACCAGATTCAGCATCAATTCCAACTAACACCTTGTAAGTTAGTATCTTTTCTTCATTAATCGGGAAATCGCCAATCTCCCAGGTAAAAGGATTTTTACCTATCGGGTCTTTAAAGCAGTCAGAATTTAACCTACTTGTCCCTTTGATATACTTAAAATTATATGGGAATTTATCTACTATTTTAACCTGATTTATCTTCCCATAGCCAATATTCTTAACCTTGATGGTATAAGTTATTATATCACCAATCTGAGCGGTTTTATCACTTGCCTTTTTAATCACTAATAAAGATGTATTGTGGTCAAGATAGATATCCTTTGTAAGTGTCTGTCCTGAAATCAAATGGAAGGTAGTAGAGGTCTTTGGATAATAATAGTCTGCCCTAACTGTAAGATAGTAATATCCTGCGGCTAAATTACTAAAGCTATAATCACCCGTAGCATTTGATGTGGTCGAACCAACGAAATTGCCAGATGCTTCATAGATAGAAACTACTGCATTAGCTATCACGGCACTATTTCCTGCATCTTTTATTTTCCCCT
The DNA here is from genome assembly GCA_040755795.1 of bacterium. Lineage (NCBI taxonomy): Bacteria > bacterium. The sequence goes on from JBFLXS010000109.1 coordinate 5,661, forward strand.
GAATAGTACCTGTCCCGGTTGTAGTATTTGTATCTACAGTGATTATTCCTGAAGCAATGGTAATAGAATTAATATCTTGAATCAAGTATTTATATTCATTATCAGATACAACAGTTCCGGAGCCATTTGTCCCATCCCAATTAACTGATTGTGCTCCAGAGGTTTGAGTAGCATTATTAAGTAAAGTTTTTATTACTGCATCTTCAATATCACGGATTGTAACTGTAATGGTATTATTAGAGTCCAAGTAGTAGTGGATGGTAGTAGTATCATTTATTCCATCGTTATCTGGTGAGAATGGATTTGGTTGTGCGAATGAACTCTCGAGGAAACCTGCAGTAACACTGTAAGTAATAGTACCATGATAATCACCAGGATAATCTGTCCAGTTAACTTGTAACTTGTAGTCATAATCAAGGACACTACCTGAAGCGGTAGTGGTACCTCCTGAGGCTATTGTGCTTGATGTAGTGCCAAAGGAAGTCCAGGCTGGATTTATGGAAGAGTGCTTTGCCCATTGTAATTGACTTATAGAAATGGTTTTTGTAGCACCAGAGGTTCTTATTAAATCGCCAGTAGCCTGCGCGGATAAACTCCAGTTCCCACCAGTAGAGACAATTACAATCTGCGTGGCATAAGGGATTATACATAATGAGTCATTTGGGCTAACTTCACCAAAATTTACATTATTGCCTGAAGAGGTGATGGTGAGAATATATCCTGAAGTCTTGTTTTCATTCAGCAAAACACAAAATAAAATAACTATGGAAATCATTACTTTATTAACCTTTTCCATTTCTATCACATCCTTGTTGTTTGGTAACTGGTAATTGGTAATTGGTGATTAGCCTGTTATCGTTTAACCATTCACCAGTTACCATTTAACCAATTACCAGTTATCAAGAAAGAGGTCTCTTGAGTAATTACCTGTTTACCTCCAATAACTAATGTTACTATTGCAAGATATTCTCCTGGCAATAGTTTTAACTCAGAGCGTTTACCTAAATTTTGTATCATCTCTGGTTCTAACTCTACTCTTGCAATAGGTATCTCAGATATGACATTTCTCTGGCTATCTATTATTTCAATCATTCCCTCTACATAAATGGGAATCTCACATGTATTTTTTAATACTAATTCTGGAATAATTGGTTTATTAGCTTGAGTAGTTGGAATAATAAACTCAAGTATTTTGCCTTCTTGAGATAGAGCCTTTTCAATTACCCAAAAATTCTGAGTTGCTACCTTTCTTTTGCCCTCATATTCAACGCTTGCACAAGCGGTATAACTGCCAATTGGTAGTCCTTCTTTTAAAACTGCCTTTAGTTCTTTGCTACTTCCTGCTGGAATAGTCTCTTTTTCAAAAGGTGTAGTTGCTATTATTTCACCTCCGCTATTCTTAATGGTTATCTCTCCAGTAGTTGTAAGATTGGTATTTCCAGCATTAAAGGCTAACAAATTAAAATAAATTGGTCTATTCCAAACAGCAATTGGGATAGTAAAAGAAATTATCTCAAGTTTTATTATTCCAATCTCATTTGGTCGGATTACCATAAAAGTGGTGAGTAGTTCCACAGGTTCTCCATCTTCAATTTTAATATTAGCTTCTGCTGTATATGTACCAACTGCTAAGTCTTTTAGTCTAAAGGGAAGTGTTATTTGGTGTGGGTAATTGGGTAGGACAACCTCAGACCCAATCTCCAGTTTAGCAATCTTCACTCCAAATGGATTTTTAATAGTTACATTTCCATGTAGTCTAAGATGTATATTACCTGTATTAACAAATCTTAGAAGGATAATAATAGGTTGCCCTGGTTTATTTTGGAGGAAACTAATATCACTAATCTTTCCCTCTCTTTTTAATTCTCCGGGTAATGTAAATGCCAAAATAACCGCACTCTTTACAGATTTATTATTTATGGGAGTAGCTTCAAAGACGATGGCTGTATAAAATCCACCTGTTATTTTTTCTGGTGTCCGGAACTCTACTTTAACTATTTTAGCTTCTTTAGAATCAAGTGTAAAATTAGATGGATTGACATCAATCAGTTTAGTCCCCCACCATGGGTCAGTTATGAATAAATGACTACCATCTAATTCCTGTCCTAATTGAGTAGGATAGACCTGAATCTGCTGAGGAAGATTAATAAGGTTATAAACTCTAATAGGAAATGAATAACTCTTTCCATAGATAGTTTTTTCGAGCATGAATGGGTCAAGTTTGATAGTTCTGGAGGCAAATTCTTGTTTTGTAGGTTGAAAGAGTCTTTCTGCAACCCTAAGAAAGACCTCCTGAGTAGCACTTATCCCCTCACCTGTGGTAGGTCTTATAACAATTAATAGTCCCAATATGAGGATTATAATTATAATAGTACTTTTTAATCCTTGTTTGGATACATTGGATACAATTGTATTGTTCTTCAATTTTATAATATCCATTATTTCTCACCCCTATAATGGTAACTGGTTAAATGGTAATTGGTTAAATGGTAATTGGTTAAATAGTTACTAATCACCAATTAAATTACCAATCACCAGTTACCAATTACCAGTTACCAATTACCAAAAATGGACTTGTTTTTGTAATCATCTTCCCATCTCCAAATATCAAAGTAGCTACTGCCTTGTATAATCCTGCGGGTAACTCCCCTTGCCAGCTTGTTCCTAACCTCTCTGTTACATCTATTTCTATCGGCTTCATATCTATAATTATTTGCCCAATAGTCATCCCTTGACTATTTTCCAGCTCAATCATTCCCTCTACCTGGAGTGGAACATTGCCAGTATTTCTAAAGAGTAATTTGGGAAGAATTAATACATTTCCCGCATTGACTTTTGGTACAGTAAGTTCAATTATTTCACCTGCCTGGATTATCTCCTTTTCAATTACATTAATGTTAGTTGTGGCAGTGACTATTTTTTCATCTGAATACTTAATCTTTGCTGTAGCAGTATAGGTGCCAATTGGCAATCCTTTAGATAGAACAGTTGTTACTTCCTTACTCCCATGTGCTATCACTTCATTTATTTTTATTGGTACTCTTTCTATTATTTCATTCTCAAAGTCTTTCACTTCTATTTCCCCACCAATAGATAGGTTAACATTTCCACTATTGTGAAAGAGTAACTTAAAGGATAGTGGTTTATGTTGGACAGCCTTTATTTCCTCGAAGGAAGCTATTTCTCCTTTTAGTATAGCAATCTCATTAGTATTAATGACCTCGAAGGTCTTCTTAGCTATTAATGACTTGCTTGCAAATGTCATATTAACCTCAGCAGTATATGTTCCAGTTAGTAGGTTTTCTGGTTTCCATTTAGCTATTAATTGGCGGGAGTAGGTGGGGAGTATCTTTACTGGTTTTATAAATACCTTGTCTATTTTCTCTCCAGCCTGGTTTCTAATAATCACATATCCCTCTGGTCGTAAGTAGATATTACCTGTATTGTGAAAAGTTGATAGGATATGTATTTCTTCTCCCTGTTTGTTTTGGATTATATCAACTGAGGTAATTTCAGCCTCTTTGATTGCTTCACCAGGAAGTGTTAACAGGGTTATCGCTCCTACTCGAGGGATAGAAGCAACATGTTCACCAGATGGTATCAGAAGTCGCGCCTCAACATATATTATTCCATAAAGTCCACCGCCACTATCCTTTGGTATTTGAATATCTGCCTCTACTATTTTTGATTCACCATCGGCTAACTTAAATTTAGCTGGATTAAATTTAATCCACCTGACTAATGAAAATGGTGCATCAATATCATCTAAGGATATCGCCTCACCATCTAATTTTTGACCTAAACTGCTTGCGTATACAAAATACTCTACTGTTTCAGAACCAGGGTTTTCAATAGTAAGTGGGATGATATGGTCATCTTCAGATACACTTCTATTAATACTGGCAGGTGTAATAGAGATACCAAAGGCACTTATCTCGCTTTCCCATCCCAAAAATAATAGTATTAACGCTATTCCATACACTCCTATATATTTAAAATATTTAAACTTCATTTTCCTCTACCCCCTTTATTTTATAATTAACAATTAACAATTATCAATTATCAATTTTAATGTTTGAATTTGACAAATAATTGTGAATTGTTAATTGTCAATTGTTATTTACCTAATTACCCACTACTCTGGGCGTACAGATGTTAACCAGAATCTGTACGCCCAATGAGTTTGTGATACAACTAACATACACCTCCTTTTACTCTAATGCATTTTGATAGACAGAGAAAGTGAGTAGGCAGTGATGGGTTCTACCAGAGGGAAGTGCCTCGTCAGCATAGTTAATTTCTTGCGAGTAGTCAATATAGGTTACGGTTGCCGCATTTCCAGTGTGTTCTAAATCTGCACAGCCTTGTATAACAGCTTCAGTCGTCCCAATAGATGTAAGCACAGCCTGAGCAGTTTCTTTAGCCTTGATTGGATACTGTAATGTTCTTGTGGTATCTGTAGCATAAGCCGCTGCTGCTGTAACATACTCCTGCATTGTAGCCTTATCGCTCTTAGCCTTAATGTTGTAATCAACATTTGATTGAACAGACACCCCTTGAGCATTGTCCTTTTCGGTAGTACCAATTGGTAAAGCACCCATGTCATAACTAGCGCCTGTCAATGACATTACCAGAGTAGGAACGATTGTTGCATCAACAGTGGATGTACTGGAACCCTGAGTCGCTCCATAGGATATGTTAGCTATCACAAAACTTAATCCTATTGCTAATCCTATTGCTATCCGTTTCATCTTTTATCACCTCCTTTGTTCTTAGAATAGTTAGCTTGACTACGAAAAGCAAACTAACGAATGAGTGTGGGATTTAGGAGATAATAAGAAGTGAGGATTTTTATTAAAAAATTATATCCTCATCTCTAACTCCTAAATCCCTTTTTTAAAAAATTTAACACCTCCTTTTTTTGGTAATTGAGGGTCGGACCTATTCTAATCCCGCATCAGAAGTAGGATTAGAGAGATTATGTAATAATTACACCTCCCATCCTTAAATCCTACCCATATCGGTTTGTCCTCCCCTTTAATCTTTCCTTAAAATC
>JBFLXS010000110.1 GCA_040755795.1 bacterium
AAATAAGGTGTAGAGTTATAGAGATAAGTCGTAGAGTCTTTTCTTAAGTAAAAAAATAAAAAAAAGCTTGACACTTTACATAACAGACACAGAGACGCAGAGAAAAAATTAAAAACTATTTACCAGAGACTTCATTCCATCTCTGATTTTCATTAGAGCAAGCTTTTGAGGACCGACATCTCATGATTGATTAACAATTTGGTTTTGATGTCCTATGTAGGACAATGATTACCTCAATAATCTTTTCTGTTATCTGATTTATTTCTCTGTTCCTCTGCGTCTCTGCGGTAAATTACCACCTGAACGGTTACACATTTTTTTAATATGAACCAGATACTTAAAAAAAATTTTCCATTGATTCTATTCGTTATATTTGTAATTTATCTCTTTTATGCAACCCTTTACCCTTTTAATTTCTCTTTCCAGGAAGATAATATTCTTTATAATCTTAACCGGATAAATATTATCCCTTTCAGTTGTTGGGGTGGCAGAGAAATTTCATGGTCGGATGTCGTCAGTAATCTTCTTCTTTTTATTCCTTATGGTTTCTTACTAAACTGGGAATTACAAAATAGAAACATTGGAAAACTTAAATCTAAATTAATATGTATCATTTCTGCTTTTTTACTTAGTTCGACATTGGAATTTTTACAATTGTTTTCTTTGAGAAGAAGAACCGGAATAACGGATATTGTCAATAACACGATTGGGAGCTGGATAGGTTGTGTTTTAAGTAATGATTTTTTAGTTTCTTTTAAAGATAAACTCTTTCATCAAATAAATCTACTCCGTCGTGAAAATCCTTTGCTTGTTTATTTAGGTTTATATAGTTTATTAATCATGCTTGTATTTATCTATCCCTTCGATATATCTATTGCGAGGGAGAATATATACTATGCGATTAAGAATTTTAACCTGACGCCTTTTTACTACCGGGGACATCTTAATATTTCTTTTAGTGAAAATGGGATTAATATAATTTTATTTATCATCTTTGGTTTTCTTGTTTATGTTTCACTCAGAAAATATTACTCGAAAATATTAACGCTATTTATCACCATATTCATAGGATTTTGTCTGGCAACCTTAATTGAATTTACTCAGATAATTATACCGACCAGAGTTCCAGATATAACTGATATTATTTTCTATGTGATGGGAACTTTACTCGGCGACCTGCTCGCTTTTATAACTTTATACAAAAAATAGGAAAATTATGAAATATAAATCAACTTTCCTTTTAACTTTTGCTATTCTTTCAGGAATAATTATAGGCATTGCCATTTTATTTCGTCCTGATATGTATGTTCTTGCTGGTAGTTGCCTCGCCATAATCAGTCTAATACTCATCTTTATTCGGCCATATTTTGGTATTATTATTTATTATGCGACTCTTTTTATGCTCCCGGATGAATTAGCAGGAACGCCTGTTCCATTGATAATATGTCTAATCACAACCTTATTTTGCCTTAAAGATGTTATTAGAACTCGAGAATATAAATTTATCTTTGGGAAACAGAGTTATTTACTATCAGGATTATGGTTAATGATGGTAGTATCGGTGGTTTTTGCCTACGAAAAAAGCCATTGTTGGAAACCATTATTAAGTTTTAGTAAAACATTTATATTTTATTTCGTAACAATTAATCTTATAAGGACAAAGAAAGATTTTAAAATACTACTCTGGGCAATCGCAGTTATCTTTGGCATTTTAGCCTTAAAGTGTGATATGCATTGTTTTCTATTTGGACCCGGACGCGTTGCCGGTGCTGGAGGTGATAATAATCATTTTGCATTAGCATTAATAATGGCATTACCTTTTAGTATTTATCTATTCCTTTCAGAAAATCTACTCCTAAAAAAACTCCTTTCAGGAATAATCTCATTGTGTATCATTGCCACGGTTATTCTTACTTTTTCAAGAGGTGGTTTTGTTGGATTAATTGGGGTATTAAGTTTAATATTTTTAAAGGCAAGAAATAAGGCATTGGCTCTTTATGGAATTGCATTTTTAGTTCTATTGTTCATAGTTTCAATACCTTCAGGATATATAGAAAGACTAAACACTATCTTAGAGTATCAGAAAGATGATTCTGCTATGGGAAGGATATACGCCTGGAGGGCAGGTGGACAGATGATATGGGAGCGACCACTAATAGGAATAGGATTGGGTAATTTCGCTCCATTAGCCCATACCTATGATTCTCGATTAGATAAATCCATGGAGGCACATAACTCATTTATCCATTTAGCAGGTGAGTGTGGTTTGATTTCATTATTACTCTTTATTATGTTAATATCTACTTCGATGATAGATTCATATAGAATTAGAAGAAAGATAGATGAAAGATTTTCTAAGACAATAGTTCCTGCTTGTAAAATAATAGAGGTAAGCCTTGGTGGATATGTATTAGCGGGTAGTTTTCTAAGTGAGGCAAATTTTGAACTTGTTTATCTTTTATTTGCATTGAGTGTGATACTTAAACGATTATACCAGAATACATAATATTCATCTCCTCTAAGGTAGCGAAGGTCGATATATTCCTCAAGAATATAAAAAGTTACAAGGGAAGATGTTTAAATATAAAATTTTCACTTCCTGCTTAAAAATGGGGGTGAAGAAAATTTATCTGTTGAAAAAAAACAATAAAATCAACGGTAAATTTATCCGAGAGCGTTGGGCTCAAATTAAAAGGAGGTATGAAGATGAAAAAGAACACAATAAATATCTTAACGGCGTTGATAGTAAGTCTGTTTTTTATTGGATTAACTACCACACCGTCAAATGCCACAGGGTGGCCAGATTTGAAAGTATCAAAGGTGAAAAGACCAGAAGGCGTAAATCAACCACTTCCACCACTTCCACCCGTGCCAACAAAGGTAGTGATGAGTGACCCAGATGGCGATTCACAATTATTGAATTTCAACAATCCCTCCGGGGCAGTTATTCCTGGCATTGGAACCCCCACTGTAGATGTTGTTCAACTTGAGGCAGGGATAGGAATAAGTATGGGAAGTCCTGCGGTAACAGTTCGACTCACATTTAACCAATGGACAAATATATCTACAGTTGTTGGATGTATTGGTCTTGATACAGACCAGAATCGGTACACAGGATGGCCTTTCTGGAAGTATCCTGAAATTGAGGTAGGGTTTGACTATATGATGAACCTCTTAAGTCTTCCTACTGTTTCGATTTACGATGTGAATGGGACCCTGATGGGACAACTAACCGCGGTTCTGGGAACACAGACCATTGAAGTTACTATCCCATTATGGATGCTTGGTGGTGATGATGGGATAATGGATTTAGAAATGGTATTGGGAATTTTGGATTTTCCAACAGATCTGGCGCCACCTCCAGATGCCTATGGTGCTCACTCAATACCAACTAATCCTGTGCTCAGAATGTTTAGTAACAAGGAAGTGTATACAACTGGTGATACACTGAATGCCAATGTTAAGGTACTTAATAACGGACCTACAATGACGGTTGATGTCCACATTTATGTCCAGGGATTTCATCCCTCTCCAGTATGGGGACAGGTGCCACTCATTGTCCTTAATAATGTAACTATTCCCACAGGATTTAATACGACCGTGCCGGTGATAAGTTACCCTATTACACCTACTTCACCAAAAGGTATTACAAAATTAGGGGCAAGAATCTGTGACCCAATCACAGGTGATATTTTGAGTGATGGTTCTAAGTTAATCGTTATCCCGTAGATGACGAATTCTCTCTCGTCTGTTCAGTGGTTATTTAAATAACCACTGAACAGCGGGATTAAAAATTCCCTTCAACTAACCCCTTAAATATCCCAAATTCTAATTGATATACCTTCAATAATTCCTCATCCGGAATAATACTCTCAGATATACCCATTTTTGCGTCAGTAAATCTATCCGCAAAGGATAAAACCAGTAAAGTTCCCGTTCCTACTTTAACGCTCACACCAATTGTCTGATTCTCCGGGGTAAAGAAAATAGGATTGCCACCTTCAATAATGGCTGAATTTACCTCTGATGGATAATACTTATTAAATGGTTGGGCATAGAGATGCGATGAGTAGATGGATTGATTAATCTTTACGCCAAAGGCAGAAAGAAGTGAATTAGCGGTAGAACTACCGTTAGACGGACTATCCAGAAGCAATATTTTCCCACCAGAATGGAGATAATCTTTAATCCGGGATATATCCTTTGATGTAAAGTTCTTTTTAGGTTTGATGATGACTACGACTTCAGGTTTTTCCTTTTTAATATCTTCGCAGACTATTGGAAAATACCCAAGTCGTAATACCCATTGATAAAACATCTCAAAACTGCAGTTGTTATCCTGAACAAACCCTTTAATTGGGAGATTAAGGTCAGAATGTTTTGACTCAAAACAAATCTGAATTGGTTTAGTGTGAGGTTTTGGTAATGGATAATTTAATTTATTGAGGAAGGTAAAACCGGCCATCCCTAAAGCGGTCATAAAGATTATCAGAGGCAAAGTTTGGATATTGAATTTAGAAATAAATAGTCCAAAGACGAATAATCCTATTCCTGAAATCAAGAATAAGTAGTTTAACCAGCCCAGAAAATTTTCTCTATTTAACCAATTTAGTGTGCCCAAGAGTAATTCAGGTTTGCCTGGAATAAATGCCGAGAAGTTGGAGAAGCAGGTTGAATCTGTAAATCCGACCACCCGACCCTTGCCATATTTTACCCCAATTGTTTGAATAAAAGTCCCAAAATCCATCTTCGTGCTATCTATAACCTGGGGATAAAAATTACTGCTTGAATAATCAATATCTAAAGACTTTAAGCCAGAAGATAAAATGACATTTTCTAAAGAATAATCTTTTGGCTCAACAGAACTGGAAGTGGCAAAGAGAAAACAAGGCATATTTTGAACGATAGGATGAGGTAGAAGTTTTGGAGGATAATATACTTGCTCGAATTTTTTCTCAATATCAAATAGGCAATCATACCGAAAATAAAAACCAAATCTTTTTGCTATTGGATTAAGATAACAAGAAGAGCCAAAGACATTGGTATGCTCTCCTAATAAAAATAACCCACCGCCAGCCTTAACAAATTCTACAATTGCCTCTATCTCCTTATCTAAAAACATAGATGTAGGAATCTTCAAAACCAGAATATCATAATTATTTAATAATTTAGATGTTATTGAACCAAAATTGCGGTCCACTTTATAATAATAACTCAAATAGTCTGCTATACAGTAATAATTATAACCTGATTCCTGTCCATACCAGGTTGTGTCGTATTTTCTGGTGGACTTTTCCCAATCGCTATGTGCCTCATCTATGAGAATTCTTCCTTGCCCGGGGATACCAGGGTCATGAAATCCAAAATAACCAATGATAAATAACATCCCCAGACTGATTAAAACTAATCCTTTTATTTTTAAGGGGTTAAATGGTGGAGGGGTTATTTTAAGCTTAAAAAACCGACATAATAAAAATAGATAAGGAATGAAGCTAAGTGTAATGATTGTTGGATTCCAAAAGAGAAAAACCTTATCTGCTTCCTCTTCATCAGGCACAAAATACTCCAGATAAAGAAATATCAATATCATTAAGATATACCTGAATATGAGGTAAAGCACGGTGGTGATGGTAAAAAGTCCGGTGGTTATCCAGAATCTTCTGGAGGTAGAAAAGAGCCGAAGTAATATTATCCCTCCAATTAAAAGATTTAAGGCAGGAAAAACGCCCAGTTTATCCCAGGTGGTAGGAAATTCATAGAGTTTCCGCATTGTCTCAATAAAAATAGTATCTTGACTTAAACTCACCGGCAGGGTGAAAAACTTTAGTATCTGGTAAAGGACAGGGGTGAAAACAGGACATTGCTGGCATTTAGCCGTAAAACACATATAAGGATGCCCAATAACACTCTGAATACTCAAAAGTAACCCCACTAACCATAAACTACAAACTAATGGCGCCAATCTGCGAAAAGGAAGTAGTAAGAAACTTAAACCTAAAACTGCTGGCCCTAAATTATAAGGGAAAGGCAATATAAGACAGGCAATTAATAATGGCAGGCAAAAAAAAGGGTAGCGTTTATCAATATTCTCAAGTTTTACCTGTCGCAAACCAAATAAAAGAGAAATAATGGCTAATCCAATTAAAATAAAAGTCCCAAAATAATTAGTTTTAATATAAAGGGATGAAGAGAAAAGCCAGCTTGTTGAAATTAAAATCATGCAAAACCAGATACCAAACATTTTTTTACCTCCACTGAACTGCCGTAACTATTCACCGCAGAGATGCGGAGACACAGAGAAAAAATTAAAATCTATTGGCTATACGCTTAATTCCATTTCTAATAGACCTGGACCTAATGTCTTATGTATTTCAATTGCTGCACCAATAATTTTTTCTGTTATCTGATTTATTTCCATGTTTTCTCTGTTCCTCTGCGTCTCTGCGGTGAATTACTATCTGAACGGTTACAATTTGAAAATGCTCTTATCATACCATTACCTCTCCAGCGGTAATTATTTCTGTCTCTCCATTTTCTAATTCCACTAAAAGTCTTCCTTGTTCATCAATTGACACCGCAGAGCCTTCTATTGATTTATCTGGTAATTGAACCGTTATGTGTCTGCCCACGATTGAGGATAACTGGTTGATTTCATTTAAAAAAGGAGCGAGATTTTGCACCTTCTTGAATTTAAGATAATCTTTTTCCATACCTTCCAATATCTTTGCTAAAATTTCTATTATCGGAATTTCTTTTCCCAATGCATCTTTAAGTGATGTTGCCTTTGATGGAAGTGTTTGAGAATCCACATTGACATTAATCCCTACCCCGACAATAATATATCTAACCGCAACTTCAACCGTTGAGCTTTCTGTCAATATTCCACCTACTTTTTTATTATTGAGATACAGGTCATTAGGCCATTTGATAAGGATATTAAGGTTAGTCATTTCTTTGATTGCCCGGGCAATACTCAAGGCAACTAAAATCGTCAATCCAGAAGCTTGATTTATGCTCCTTAAGGTTGGTGTGAGGACCAAAGAAAACCACAAACCTCCTTTTGGGGAGAGCCATGTTTTTGATGGTTGTCCTCTGCCTTCAGTCTGGATTTCGGCAATAACTAAAGTTCCTTCAGGTGCACCAAAAGCGGCTAATGAATGAGCAATATCCTGAGTTGAACCTACCTCGTCAAATGTATGTATCTGGCGACCGAAAATTTTACTCACAAGATTTTCTTTAATCTCTTGTGCCTGCCACATAAGTTTTCGCTCCTTTCCCCTGAAAATCGGGACTCGGGACTCGGGGTTCGGGACTCGGGAAGACTGGTAGCCGCAGGTCATGCCCGTTTCCCCTGAAAATAGCGAATTAGTGAATTAGAGATTAGCGAATTAGTATAGTATCCACAGACTCGTATCCTATGGTGTAGAACAGATATTCCCCCTTAATAAAGGGGGTTAGGGGGTTGTTCTTTCATTATTTTCATCCCCCTTTGTGAGCCGCAGGCTCATGCCCGTTTTCCCTGAAAATAAGGAAGTAGAAAGTAGAGAGTAGAGAGTAAAGAAAACATCACTTCTCACGCCTATCTCCTTACTTCCCACCTTCTATCTTCTATCCGCGAATATCCGCATCATCAGCGTCATCAGCGTGCTATTATTTTTCATCGTCATTTGTGCCCTGCAGGGGCATGAGAGTTTCCCCTGAAAATAGGAAGTAGAAAGTAGAGAGAAGAAAGTAGAAAGTAAAGAAAACATCACTCTTCACGCCTATCTCCTTACCTCCCACCTTCTATCTCCTACCACTATTTTCATCGTCCTTTGTGCCCCGCAGGGGCATGACGGTTTCTCCTGAAAATAGGAAGTAGAAAGTAAAAAGTAAAGGAAACATCACTCCTCACGTCCATCTCCTTACCTCCCACCTTCTATCTCCTACCTACTATTTTCATCCTCATTTGTGAACCCACGGTTCATGAGCGTTTCCCCTGAAAATAGCGAATTAGTGAATTAGAGATTAGCGAATTAGTATAGTATCCACAGACTCGTATCCTATGGTGTAGAACAGATATTCCCCCTTAATAAAGGGGGTTAGGGGGTTGTTCTTCCATTATTTTCATCCCCCTTTGTGAGCCTTGGCTCATGAGCGTTTCCCCTGAAAATACATCCGCAGATTTCGTAGATTACACAGATTTTAGAACGGTTCACTTTTGTTTGAAATCTTGCGGTTAGAAAATGAAGTTGAAATTCAAAATTAGAAATTAGTGGAAGAAATAAAAGCCCAATTTCTAATTTCCAATTTCAACTTTCCCCGCTGGCGAGGAGATTGCTTGATAGATTATCCTGACAGAGCACTCCATAAATCCATCTTAAGTTGGGATATGGATTGAAATAATATCACGTTCATCCCAATTTTACTTGCTGAGGCAATATGTTCTTTTATATCATCGATATAAATACATTTTTCTGCCTCAACATTTGCCCTTTTTAACGCCTCATAAAATATCTCTTTAGCCGGTTTACTAAATCCTACCTGATATGATAAAATATATTCATCTATCAAATTTAAGACATCAAATTTAGCCATAGCGAGTTCAAAGTGTATTTCGTTGGTATTTGACAATAAAAAGAGTTTATATCTACCTCTAAGACTCAATAATATCTCTTCAATCCCTTCATTTAGCCAGAAAATATCTTGCCAGATTTGTTTAAACCCTGTCAAGGAAATATTTAATTTAAGTCTATTTGATACCTTTTTAAAAAAATCCCTTGTTGAAATCTTTCCTTCATCATACAATCGCTCTAATCCTGAGGTAAATATTATCTCATAAACTTGTTGTGGTGAAAATCTGGATATTTGAGATAATTTTCTACAGATGATATTATGGTCAAAATTTAAGATGATATTGCCTAAGTCAAAGATTATTAATTTAATCATAGTTGTAATGTAACTATTCAGCCACAGATGGACATGGTTGAAACACGGAAAATCCGTGAACCGTGTCCGTAATTAGGCTGAAGGTTTTTCCTCCTGTTGTCCTCTGCCTTCTGCCCTCTGTATTTATCCGTGCTAATCCGTGTTAATCAGTGGCTGAATTTACGACTAAAGTAAATATTTTATCCACTTCTTCTAAACTATTTACGACCAAATCGGCACAAGAGAAATCCAGTCCTTGAGTAAACTGGTTTGGAACAGCGATACATTTCATTTTAGCCGCTTTTGCTGACATTACACCTGTTAGTGCATCTTCTAACACCAGGCACTCTTGCGGACTAATGTTTAATTTTTCTGCGGCTAATAAGTAAATATCAGGATTTGGCTTACCGTATTTGACCTCTTCTCCAGAAACAATTACTTCAAACTGCTCAACGATGCCTAATTTATTAACAATCAATTCAATAAATCGTCTTTTGGAAGATGAGGCAATGGCTTTCCTTATTCCGATTTCATTTAATAGATGAAGGAGCTTAAAAAATCCAGGCATAGGTTTTATATTTTGTGCCAGAAGTCTTGTGTAAATCTCTTCTCGCTCTTCTAAAAGCCTTATTGCTGGTTCCTCCAATTCCAGTTCTTCTTTGAATATCGTTAAACTTTCAATCGGGAGTCTTCCCATCAATTTTTGTTTAAGCGGTAGGGTAAAGCATTTACCTCTTTTTGCGGCTACTTGTTTCATTGCCTCAGAATATAAAGGCTCGGTATCAACCATTAGCCCATCCATATCAAAAATAACGGCTTTAATGGAGTAGTTTCTTTTCATTAGTTTCCCTGTCTGAAGTTTCACCATTTGTAAGCGTTCAGCCACAGAGGCACAGAGTTCACAGAGAATTAAGGAAATTAACCACAAATGCACACGAATTAACCTCTGATATCCCATAAATGTAGTGCGAATCTTTAGGTTCGCCTTTTGGCTTGCCAGAAGCGAGGCTAAAGCCTCATACTACAATTTATGTTCATTCGTAGTTATATATTCCCTCTGTGTTCTCTGTGACTCTGTGGCTATATCCTGAACGGTTACCACCCTTTTTAAGACCGATTATGTTCTAATCTGAGCAAGTTTTTCTTCATCTCTATTCCCCCTAAAAAACCACCTGATTTCCCATCACTTCGGATAACGCGGTGGCAGGGAATAATAATCGGAAGTGGATTTTTCTTTAATGCCTGTCCTACCGCCCGAAATGCCTTTGGACTACCTATCTTTTCTGCAATAAATTGATAACTCCTTACCTCACCATAAGGAATTGAACAGGTAACTTCCCAAACTTTATTTTCAAACGCAGTCGCTGACCGGACATCTATCGGATAGTCAAACTCTACTTTTTTACCTTCAAAGTAGTTCATTAGTGAGTTTTTTATCTTCTCAAAACATTTATCATCTCGAACTAAACCCTGCACCATTTTAAAGATATTTTTCTTATCAGGTTGAGGTAAAATAACACGAGTTAAACCAATATTACTCGCCATTAACCCCATCCAACCGAATTTAGTTTTAAAAATTGAATAAACCCTTTTTCCCATTCACAGATTATAAGGTATCATAAAATATCATCTTTGTCAATCTATTTTTTGTAAGCGTTCAGGTGGTGTAACAAAAGGAGATGTGGAGATTAAGGAGATAGGGAGATATTATTAAAAAAATTGAAATTAGTAGAAACTAATACTCGATATTCAA
Source organism: bacterium (assembly GCA_040755795.1). NCBI lineage: Bacteria > bacterium. Next base: position 10,661 of record JBFLXS010000110.1, read on the forward strand.
GTTTTTTTAAGATTAAGTGGTTTATCCTTTTTTAACCGC